>DASRLN010000051.1:0-2386 GCA_035648435.1 Caulobacteraceae bacterium | reverse complement strand
AGCCATTGGTCACGCTGCCGCCGTCGGTGAGCAAAACCCCAAAGCCACCGGCCCCGACCAATTCGTCGATCACCCCGAAATTGGTCACCGAGCCGGCCGCGACGATATCGACGGCGTAGACAACTCCAAAGATCGTGCCGCCCGCCCCGTTCAACACCTCTCCGCCTTCGTAGAAATGGACGCCGTACCGAGCCCCGCCGATACTGCCGTAGTTGGCCACCGTCCCGAGCGTCGGCACGCCGCTCGATGAAATGACGCCGGTAGATGCGTAGATATTGGCTCCGCTCTGGTTGAACACCTCGCCGCCCTGGTGGAGATATACCCCAATCACGCCAGCGGTGTTGTTGGCGACGACCTTGCCGTCATTGTTGACGACACCCGCGGAGGTCAGGAAAACTCCCGTGCCGCCCACCGAGCCGTTGTTGGTGATGTCGAGGCTGTAGCCCGCCGGCACGGTGTAGCCGGCGGGCTTGGCGCCGGAGATGGTCTTGTAGTTCATGGTCCCGCTTCCCGTGGATTCGCGTGGCGCTCAATCGTCAACGATATTTCCCCGAGACGCAACGTCGGCGACAAGTCCTCGCGCGGCCTTAAGCCGGCCTCGCGAGCGCGATCCGATAGGGCGCCGGCGCCGCCGAGATAGAGATCGGCGCCTCCCCTCGCGCGCCCATGCCGGCCATCGCCTGGATGGAGGCGTGTGCGGGAACGGGCGCCTCGGCGGCGCCGGGCGCAGAACCGGGCCGCGGAACTCAACCCGCCCGGTCTGCCTCGCGACCGGGCAGGCTGGCAAGTCTTCCGAACGCGCGCCGGTCGCTAGCGGTGGTGCAGGGTCAGCTCGCCGATGCCGGCCGCGACGTTCAATCCCGCGGCGCCTTCGATGCTGAGGGGCTGGAGGGCGACGGTGTTGTTGGAGCCGCCGATCAGGGCGTTGGCGCCGAGGCCGACGCCGATCGCCGCGGTGTCGGGCGGGGCGCCGTAGTGGCCGTCGAGGGAGCCGGGGGCGAGCGGGCGCTAGGCGGCGTGGGTGGCCACCGGGGACGCCAGCATCGGTGGCGGGCGCCAGACGTCGCCGGTGGTGGCGATCGGTCCGGCGGCCAGGCGCGGTCCGAAACCCGCCATGGCGGCGATGAAGGCGTGCGTTGGTGGCAGAGGCCCGGCGTGCGTTGGTGGCAAGGGTCCGGCGTGCGTCGCCGGCCGCCTGATCGGATCGATGATCTCGGTCCCCACCCCGCCCGGACCGGCCTCGAGGGTGAAGCTGGTGGTCGAGTAGTTCGTCCCCCCCGCCAGGTTCAGGGTGGCGACGGTCGCGCCCGACTGCTGGATGGTGAGCACGCCGGCGGTCGCGCCGCCGGCATAGACATAGGTGGTGGTGGCGCTGGCGTAGGTGACGTTGGTCAGAACGATGGCGTTTTCCGCGGTGCTGGCAAGGCCGGTGATCACCCCGGTGGTGTCGGCGAGGGGATCGGCCAGTTCCAGGGTCCCGCCGGCGGAACTCAGGAAGGTGACGTTCTGATTGAAGGCGGCATCGAAGATCAGGGTTCCAGCCTTGCCGATCTGCGCCTTCCCCGATCCGGTCACCGCGAAATCGACGGTCAGGGGTCCGGACAAGGCGTACAGTTCGCCGGTGTTGTCGAGGCTGACGCCCTGGACCGTCAGCGGACCACCGTTCGACACGATGAGCCCCGCGTTTGTGATTGTGCCCTCGGTGCCGATGACGAGGCCGGCGGCGCCCTCCGAGTAGATCTGCCCCGAGGCGCCGTTGACCAGCTGCATGAAATTGGCGCCCAGCAAGCCCTCGCCGACCAGACGGGTCTGGTTGGTGAGGGTCGAGCTGCCCGTCACCCCCTGGATCCTCACCGCGGCGCCATTGAAGACCAGCGCCCCGGGACCCGAGAGCGTGGCCCCCGCCGCCGCCACCTCCAACTCACCGCTGAAGGTGGTGACGGAGGGGATGGCGATCGTCCCCGACAAGGTCACCGCGTTTTGGGCCACCAGATGGGCCACCGAAAGCGTGGCGCCGGAAATGGACCCGGTGTCCAGGATCACCGTCCCGGCCCCCGAAACCGTTCCCGAAAAGCTGTTGGACGTGTCCTCAAAGGTCATCGTCGCGCCGCCGGCGACGCTCAGGGTCCCGCCGGCCTGGGTCCAGTGCCCGAACGAGGCGTAGGTGAGGTTGGTGTTCACCGTCACGGTCGATCCGGCCGCCAGCGTCACATTCGCGACGCTCAGAGCCGAGCCGGCGTCGAAGGTGGCCGATGCGCCGGAAAGCAGGTCCAGGGTCCCGCTCGATCCCTCCCCATTGCCGAAGGCGATCGTGCCGGCGCTGGTGACGGTGCCCGAGACAAAGAGGGTTCCGGCCTCCGAGAAGGTCCCATCGACGATGAGGCTC
>DASRLN010000050.1:0-41658 GCA_035648435.1 Caulobacteraceae bacterium | reverse complement strand
TGTCCGGATAGCCGACGCCGACCTTCAGCGCGGCGAGCTTGGCTTTCGCCCTGGTCTTGGTTTCCGGCGCCATCCAATCGAGAGAGTCGATCCGCCGGCCGAACGCGGCGATCAGATTGCCGACCATGGTCTGGAGTTGTGCCTTTTCCGCCGGCGGAAACCAGCGTTCGGCGTAGCGCTTGCCCACCGCGTCGCCGAGAGCGGCGTTGGTCGCTCCCACCGCCCGTTTCCAGCGCGCGCTCTGGGCCGGCGTCCCCGACAGCACACGCCCATAGAAATCGAACTGTTCATCGGCGAAAGCCTTGGGAAGCACCGGCGAAGCGCGGTCGATGATGTGAATCGTCAGATAGTCCTTCCACACTTCGATCGGCTGCGATCCGGTCAGGACCGCCAGGCCGACCACGGCGTCCGGCTGCCAGACCACGAACCGGTCCTGGCTGGCCAGCCCGGCGGCGGCGAAATAGGCGCTCCAGTCCATGCCCGGCGCCCGGGCGGAGAAATCCAGCCGGGTCCAGTGGTTGTCGCCCTTCTTCACCTGTTCGGTGTCGGCCCGGCCGATCTGGGTGGCGGCGATGCGGTGTTCCAGCTCGAATATCCGCGCCGCCTTGGCGTCGGGATCGGCGGCGCCGGCCAGCCGCAGCACCCGGGCGATGTGCGCCTGATAGGCCTCGCGCAGCTGGGCCATCCGCGGTGAGGGGTCCAGATAGTAGCTGCGATCCGGCAGGCCCAGGCCGCCCTCGACCAGGAACGGCGAATAGCGGGTGGGATCGTCGAGGTCCTGCGCCACCCACAGCCCCAACGGCCGATCGGTGTGCAGGCTGGTGGCGTTGAGGATATCGACGTCGGCCCGCATCTCGGCCCCGAGCGCGGCGGCCAGGGAGCGGCGATCGGAGATGGCGGCGATCTTGGCGAGCCTGGGCTTCAGCGGCGCCAGGCCCTTGGCTTCGATGGCCGCGGCGTCCATGTAGGCGGCGTAATAGTCGGCGATCTTGCGCGCCTCGCCACCGGGCGGCGCGTCGGCCGCGAGATTCCTGATCAGCTCGTCGGTGCGCCGGTCGGTGAGTTCGGCCAGGGCCGCGCCGACGCCGAAGGCGCCGCGATCGGCGGGGATCACGGCGGTCTTCAACCAGTCGCCGTTGGCGTAGGAGAAGAAATCGTCGCCCGGCGCCACCGTCCGGTCCATTCCCGCCACGTCGAACGCCATGGCCGGCCCTGCGGTCAGGGCGAGGAAGGCGGCGACGGCGGCGGCGACGTGGGCGGCTCTCATGGCTCCTAAGCTAGACCATCGAACGCCGAGCGCAAACCGCGCCGCGAAGGGGATTCTCGGCTATGAGGCGCCGATGGAAGAGGTTTCCCCGAGCGAAGGCCAGAGCGCCCTGGCCGGCGCGCGCCAGGCGGTGCGGCGGATTCCGCTGGAGAACATCTCCAGCCTGGCCACCGGCTCGCGCGGCCGGCCAGATCTCATTGCGCTGTGGTTCGGCGAGGGAGACCTCGCCGCGCCCGCCTTCATCGGCGAGGCCATGCGCCAGGCGGTGGTGGACGGCCACGTCTTCTACGCCCCCCAGAACGGCATTCCGGAACTGCGCCAGGCGCTGGCGTCGTATCTCACCGGCCTGGGCGCCGGGCCGGTGGAACCCGAGCGGATCACGGTCACCACCAGCGCCATGCATGGCTTGATGATGGCCGTGCACCTCATCGCCGAGCGCGGCGACAACGTCGTGGTGATCGATCCGCTATGGCCCAACATCGGCGGCGCGGCGCGTCTGGCCGGCGTCGAGGCGCGCTCGGTGAGGATGGACCATGGCCCGGGCGGCTGGAGTCTTGACCCGGGCAAGGTCGCCGCGGCCATGGACGGACGCACCCGCGGGGTGTTCTTCGCCTCTCCCGGCAATCCGACCGGGGCGATGATTCCGATCGAGATCCAGAGAGCGCTTCTGGCGATCACCCGGTCCCGTGGGGCCTGGCTGATCGCCGACGAGGTCTACAATCGCCTGGTGTTCGGCGCGCGAGCCGCGCCCTCGATCCTCGGCCATGCCGAGCCCGAGGACCGTCTGCTGGTGGTCAACAGCTTCTCCAAGTCCTGGGCGATGACCGGCTGGCGCCTGGGCTGGATGGTCCACCCGCCTTCGCTCGGCGCCACCCTGGCGATGATGACCCAGTACTCGAACAGCGGCGTGGCGACGTTCATCCAGCATGCCGGCGTCGCCGCGGTGCGGGACGGCGAACCCTTCGTCGCCCTCATCCGCGACTATTGCGCGGCCGGCATGGATATCGTCTGTTCGGCTCTGGAGCGCTTGGGGCGGGTGCGGATGGGACCAAGGCCCCGCGCCGGCATGTTCGCCTTCTTCGAGATCGACGGCTGGCCCGATTCCCGCGCCGCCTGCGCGCGCATCCTGGACGAGGCCGGCGTCGGTCTTGCCCCGGGATTGTTCTTCGGTCCCGGCGCCGAGAGCTTCCTGCGCCTGTGCGTGGCCCGCTCGGCCGCCAGCCTCACCGAGGCCATGGGCCGCCTGGCGCCGTTATTCACAGCTTGATCACGACGCCGTGAACTCTTCGCTTGATTGGCGGCGATTGTCGGCCTATTCTTGATTCCGCGTCCACGGACGCATTCTGGTGCGGGCGGAATCCCTGAGTATCGCCGTCCGTATGTTTTCACCAATCGCCCTCCGTGGCGTTGAGAATCGCACCCAAGGAACCAAAAACATGACTTCTGAAACCCTTCGCAAAGTGCTCATCGCCGGCGCCGCCGTCGCTGCTCTGTCGCTGACCGCCTGCCAAAAGAAGGACGACGCCGCCGCCGCCAACGGGGCCGCCGATTCGGCCGCCACGTCGGCCAACACCGCCGCCGCCGCCGCGACGGATGCGAACGCCGCCGCCAACACCGCAGCCACGACGCCCGCGGCCACCCCGGCCGCCGACGCGGCCGCCAACTCGGCCGCGATGTCGGCCGACACGGCCAAGGACGCCGCCAAGGACGCCAAGGACGCGTCCAAGGACGCCAAGGCGATGGCGCCGGACAAGAAGTAGGCTCGCGCCTCACTTCTCTTTCTGGCTATCGTTTCAAGGAAAGGGGTCGCCCGTCGGGCGGCCCCTTTTCTCTGTTCGGATCCCCGCGGCGGTTCAGGGCATGTGCGCGAACGATATCGCCAGGCGCGCCCGGACCGCTTCGGCGCTGGCTTCCAGGTGCGCGCGCCGCCGCCATGGTCGCCAGGAGTCGGCGGGACTGGCCGGATCGCCCAGGTGATACTTGGCGATCAGCGTCGCCAGGGCGCCCAGCGGCGCGGGCTCGATCGGCGACAGCCTCCCGGCGCCCGCCGCGCGCAGGGCCTCGATCGCCGCTCCCAGCCCCCCTTCCTTCTCCATCGCCTCGGCGACGGTGCGCGCCGGGCAGCCCAGCCAGTGGCCGACGAGTTCGGCGCGGATCGCGGCGATCGCCGTCCGCGAGGCCTCCGCCGTCTCACCCTCCGCCTCCAGTGACAGGTCGCATTCGGTGTCGAAACCCATCGAGCGGTTGTTGATGTTGGCCGAGCCGATGCGCAGCAGGCAGTCGTCGGTGATCGCCAGCTTGGCGTGGACGATGATCGGCGCGCCCGCCGCGGTGAGCGGAAAATAGGCGCGGAAGCGGCCGTGGACGTCGGCCGACCGGAGCCGGCCGATGAACCGTGACCGGGTGCGGTCCATGGTCATCTGATCAAACCAGCTCGGCGAACGCCGGGGCGAGACGATGACCACCTCCGGTCCCTCCGTCGCCGCCAGGCGCGCGGCCAGCGCCTCGGCGATCACCGGCGAGGTGAAATACTGGTTCTCCATGTAGATCGAGCGTCGCGCGCCGGTGATCATGGCCAGGGAGAGAGCCTCGACCTCGCGCACCTCCGGGTAGTCCCGCCAGGCCGCCGAGGTGCGTGAAAAGCCGGCGGCGACGTTGGTGAACGCCGGCTCGACGCCATCGGGCCAGAGATCGCTCGCCTCACCAGTCTGGGCTGGCGGGAGCGACTCGCCGGTCTTTCGAAGCCAGCGTTCCCGGAAGAGCTCGCCCAGCGCCGCGGCCGGCGGCCCCTCGATGAGACCCATGACCTCGTGCCGGGCGCAGAAATAGCTCTTGCTCGTCGGCGACTTTCGGCGCCTGGGGTCGGCGTCCAGATGCAACGGGGTGTCCCAGCGGTCCGGCCCGAAGTCGGCCCCGCCGCAGAAGGCCAGGGCGTCGTCGATGACGATCGCCTTCTGGTGATGGCATGCGCCCATCGGCAACCGGCCATCGAGCCGGAACTTCACCCCCGAGCCGGCGAAGAACAGGCGGTCCCGCCAGGGGAAGAAATCCTGCGTCGCGGCGATCGGCAGGGCCGATTTCCAGCACAGCAGACGGATGTCCAGTTCGGGCTTGGCCACCGCCAGGTCCTTGAGAAACCCCCCGATCCGGTCCTCCGGCGCCGCCCCGCCGCCCGGCGCCGGTCGAAACGGCGTTTGCGCCTCGAACGCCCAGTTGAGCAGATGTATCGAGCGCCTGGCCTTGAACATCGACGACCGGGCGGCGTCGAAATAGTCCGCCGTATCGACCAGCACCGCGGCCCGCGGCGAGGGGGCGACGCGCCAGCAGGTCGTCCCGGGGTTCAGCAGCACGGAATAACCTCCAAAGCGGCGAGGAAACCGCCGGCTCGGCAACCGGGTTCCATTTCGTTCGTTTCCTTGTCCAGGTCGATCCCCGGCCTCATCCCCGAGCCATGGAGCCGAAAGCCATGAACTTCCTCCCAGTCGCCGGCCTCGCCGCGGTCATCGCGGTCGGCATCGGCGGCGCCGCCGCGGCCCAGACCGCCTACGGCGATCCGGACTACGCCCAGAGCGTCCAGCAATATCAATACCAGCGCGACGCTTACGACAATCAGCGTCAGGGCTACGATGACCGCGCCGCCACCTACGACGCCCAGCGTGACGCCTACCGCCACCAGCGCCGCGACTACGAGCGCGCGCGGGCCGCCTACGACGCCGAATACGGTTCGGGCGCCTATGACCGCTACTATGGCTACCGCGGTTATGATGGCGACCGCGCGCCCCGCCGGGATCCGGACCGCGACACCTGGTAGAACGGGATCATCGCATCAGGTCGGCGAAGTCGGGATGACGGTTCAGCCAGGCGGCCGCGTAGCCGCAGAGGGGCGTGATCCCTACTTCCTCGCGGCGGGCCTGGGCGGCGATCGCCTCCATCAGGCGGCCGGCGGCGCCCGTTCCCCGCAAAGCAGCGGGCGCCTCGACGTGATCGATGACCAGGCGGCCCGGGATGCGGCGATAGTCGGCGAACACCGTGGCCCCCTCCTCGGTCATCTCGAACCGCCCGGCGGTCGCGTCATCTCGCAGCGCACTCTTTGCTTCACTCACCAGTCGCTCTCCCAAGGTTCACTTTGATAGTCGGCTGGGGGCATTTACGTTCCACGGGATTTGCCCCTAGGGTGCGGCTCGGTCATCGCGGAGAAGCACGGCATGCGGACCATCCTGATCATTTCCACGGTGGCGCTGGCTCTGGGCGCGTGCGGCAGGATCGAAGGAGCGAAGGGAGCGTCGGCGAGCGCCAGCGCCGGTCCCGGTGGGGCCACGGCCTCGACCTCCGGCGCCGTCTCCATGCCGACCCGCAGGTCGGGATTGTGGATCCAGACCATGAGCGAAGACGGCGCGCCCAACCGAATGGGCCAGGTTCGTGAGTGCGTCGATCCGTCCACGGACGCCAAGATGATGGCCTTCAGTCAGAAGGTGGGGCGACGGAAATGCCAGCAACGTTCGATGAGTCGGGGGCTGGACGGTTCCTACACCAGCGCCTCGATCTGTTCGATCGGCGGCGCCGGAACGATTACCTCCAAGGGAACGATTTCTGGGGATTTTTCCTCGAAATATCACGTGCGTAGCGAGAGCGACATCAGCGGCGCCCCGGTCGCGGCGATGAACGGCCATCATGTCACCGACATCGAGGGTGTCTATTCCGGACCCTGTCCGGCGGACATGACGCCGGGCGACGTGGCGCTGGGCAACGGGATGAAGATGAATATCGACAAGTTCCCCGGCGGCGGCGGCTCCGGCGCCCCGCCGCGCGGAGAGTAGGGCCGTCGCTTCGACGCCTAGAATCGCTCCACCGCCATCGCCACCGCCTCTCCGCCGCCGATGCACAGTGAGGCCATTCCCCGCTTTTCGCCGCTGGCCTCGAGGGCGGCGATGAGGGTTGAGAGGATGCGGGCGCCCGACGCGCCGATCGGGTGACCGAGGGCGCAGGCGCCGCCGTTGACGTTGAGCCGGTCGTGAGGAATGTCCAGATCGCGCATGGCGATCATCGCCACCACGGCGAAGGCCTCGTTGACTTCCCACAGATCGACCTCCCCGGCGCTCCAGCCGGCCCGCTTTAGCGCTTTGCGCATCGCGGGGACCGGGGCCGTGGTGAACAGCCCCGGCGCCTGGGCGTGGGCGGCGTGGGCGGCGATCCGGGCCAGCGGCGTCAGACCCAGGGTCTCGGCGGTCGAAGCGCGCATCAGAACCATCGCGGCCGCGCCGTCCGAGATCGAGGAGGCGTTGGCGGCGGTGATCGCGCCGTCCTTGGCGAAGGCGGGTTTCAGGGTCGGAATTCGGGCCGGATCGGCCTTCAGGGGCGTCTCGTCGCGGGCCACCGTCTCGATTCCCTTTCGGCCGGCGATCTCGACCGGGGTGATCTCCCGCTCGAAATCGCCACGCTCCACGGCCCGCCGGGCGCGCTTGAGACTCTCGATCGCGTAGGCGTCCATGTCCTCCCGGGTGAACTGATAGGCGGCGGCCATCTCTTCGGCGAAGGCGCCCATCAATTTGCCGGTTTCATACGCATCCTCGAGGCCGTCCAGGTACATGGAATCGATCACCCGATCGTGGCCGATGCGGGCGCCGGCGCGGTGTTTGGCAAGCAGATAGGGGGCATTCGACATGCTCTCCATGCCGCCCGCGAGGATCACCCGGGCCGAGCCGGCCGCCAGAGCGTCATGGGCCAGAATCGCGGCCTGCAGCCCCGAGCCGCACATCTTGTTGACCGTCGTGGCCTCCACGGAGGTCGGCAGGCCGGCGCCCAGGGCCGCCTGCCTCGCCGGCGCCTGGCCGAGCCCGGCAGACAGGACGCAGCCCATCAGGATCTGATCGATGGCCTCGACATCCATGCCGGCCCGCTTGACCGCGGCTCGGACGGCTGTCGCGCCCAAGTGAGTCGCGGAGGCGCCCGCCAGGACACCCTGGAAGGCGCCCATCGGCGTGCGGGCGTGGGAGACGATGACGATGGGATCGGCCGACATGAGCGTTGCACCTTACGGGTCTGCGCGATTTGGGCGTTCGTTCCCCTCGCCGCAAGCGTCGGACGCTATCGAGCGGCGAGCGCCGAGGCGATGAAGCCGCCACCCAGGACCCGATCGGGTTCGGCCGCGTCGTAGAGCACGCAGGCCTGGCCGGGCGCCACGCCTTCCTGCGGGCTTTCGAACACCACCCTCGGGCCGGCTCCGCCCCAAGCCAGTCGGCCCGGCGTCGGCTCGCGGGTCGATCGAACCCGCGCGAGCACCGCCCTGGTCAATCCGGCCGCGACCTCGATGGACGGATCGTCTCCCAGCCAGTTCGTCTCACCCAGGTCGAGCGAGGTGGTCAACAAGGCTTCGCGCGGCCCCACGACGACTTCACGGCGCGCCGCGTCGAGGCGGACGACGAAGAGCGGTTCGCCCACGGCCACGGAGAGGCCACGTCGCTGTCCCACGGTGAAGCCAGCCACGCCGACATGGCGGCCCAGCACGCGTCCATCCACATGGACGATGTCCCCGGCCGCCGTCGCGCCCGGACGGACACGGTCGATGACCGTCGTGTAGCGACCTTCCGGCACGAAGCAGATGTCCTGGCTGTCTGGCTTGTCGGCCACCGCCAAAGCGAGCGAAGCCGCCAGTCCCCGCACGTCGCACTTCTCGAAACCCCCGAGCGGGAAGCGCACGAAATCGAGCTGTTCACGGGTGGTGGCGAAGAGGAAATAACTCTGGTCCCGGCTGGCGTCGCCAGCGCGATGCAGCCGCGGTCCTGGAAATCCCATCAGACGCCGGGCGTAGTGGCCGGTGGCCAGCGCCGCGGCGCCGAGGTCGCGCGAGACCTCCACCAGATCGCGGAACTTCACGGTCTGATTGCAGCGCACGCAGGGAATCGGCGTCTCGCCGCGCAGGTAGGAATCGGCGAAATCCTCGATCACCGCCTCGCGGAAACGCCGTTCGTAGTCCAGAACGTAGTGGGCGATGCCCAACGTCCGGGCGGCCGTACGGGCGTCGAGGATGTCCTGTCCGGCGCAGCACGCCCCCTTCTGGCGGGCCGCGGCGCCGTGGTCGTACAGCTGCAGCGTGATCCCGACCACATCGTAGCCGGCGCCTTTCAGCAGGGCGGCGGCGACGGTGGAATCCACGCCCCCCGACATGGCGGCCACCACTCGCGCGCCCACGGGAAGGGCGACGGCGCGCCGCACCGCGTCAATGGATGTCCCGAGCATGACGGCTATGTAGCGCGCGAACGCCCCAACGCCTACCGTCGGCATTCTTCCCGGCCGCTCGCCGCCAGAAGACGCTCATCTCGGTCGGATTAACCATAAGTATATAATCGAGACGGAAAGCTTAACTTTGATGTACTCGCACGAGCGATCATTATCTTAAAGTATGAATTGTGCCGACGATGAGACCCATAGGTGAACATAGTCACGGAGATCGGTTAGGAGAAATTTTACTGTCAGGATTAAGCCGGCGTTATAGCCGGGCGCGCTATCTCCGGTTTCCGAGAGCGACGGTAAGAAAGACGCAGGGCCATGTTGCAGCAACAGCGGACCAACAGCAGGGGCGACCGGTACGTGATCGGACCGACCGGCGCGGCGCTGACGCTCTCCGATCTACCCCCGGCAAACACCCAGCGCTGGGTCATCCGCCGCAAGGCCGAGGTCGTGGTCGCGGTGCGCGGCGGTCTTCTGAGCCTCGACGATGCCTGCGAGCGCTACGCCTTGACCAGCGAGGAGTTCCTCTCCTGGCAGCAGGCGTTCGACGAGCATGGCTTGGCCGGCCTGCGGACCACCATGCACCATCAGGAAAAGTCGTTCCGCTGATTCGCCGTTCGAGTCCTTGGACTCCTCCACGAGGCTTTCCCGGTCCCGCGGCGACGTCGGCGATGGGCTCGTCGCGGCATTGCGGCGGCGCGCGCGCGCTGCTAGCCATTCGACGCCACGCGCAGGCGGGGCGCCGATAAGGAAATCAGGACTCATGAATCCAGGCAGGGGAGCGGCGCGAGCTCAGCCGAGGCGCGGGCGCCTGTGGAGTGCGCTGACCTTCGATCGGATGATCACCGGACCGGTGATCCACCTGATTTACTGGGCCGGCCTGGGCGTGATCATGATCGCCGCCTTTTCGGTGGTCGGCGCGGCGGTCGGCGTGGCGCTGCGCGAAGGCAGCTGGGCGGCGGGACTCGCGGCGCTCTCGGTGCTCGTCGCCGGTCTCCTGCTGGTCGGCGCCATGGGATTGATCTGGCGAGCGTTCTGCGAGTTCTACGTGACTATTTTCCGCATTGGCGACGACCTTTCCGCCCTGCGCCGCGTCGCCGAGGCGGAAGAGGGGCGAGCCGGCCCGAAGTCGTTCACCTGAGCCCCGATCACGAAAGATTCATCGCCGCCGACCGGCGCGACCCGAGCCATCGCTTGCCGCTGATTCGCAAATCGGCCTAACGCTCAGCCAGTCGGATTTTCACCATTAACCGGTCTTAAATTAACTCACCGGCAATCTGCGCGGCGAGGGCGTGGCGGAGTCCGGTTTCCGCCGAGGGGATCCGCCATTCGGCGGGGAGGACCGTTTCGACATGCGCGTACTGCTGATCGAGGATGATCGCGCCACGGCTCAAGGCATCGAACTGATGCTCAAGTCCGAGGGCTTCAACGTCTACACCACCGATCTGGGCGAAGAGGGCATCGATCTGGGCAAGATCTATGACTACGACCTCATCCTCCTGGACATGAACCTGCCGGACATGAGCGGCATGGACGTGCTGCGCACCCTGAGAGTCGGCAAGATCAACACCCCGATCATGATCCTGTCGGGAACCTCGGAGATCGACACCAAGGTCAAGACGCTCGGCGGCGGCGCCGACGACTACATGACCAAGCCGTTCCATCGCGAGGAACTGGTGGCCCGCATCCATGCGGTGGTGCGCCGCTCGAAGGGCCATGCCCAATCGGTGATCAAGACCGGCGACATCCTGGTCAATCTCGACGCCAAGACCGTCGAGGTCAACGGCATGCGGGTTCACCTCACCGGCAAGGAATATCAGATGCTGGAGCTGCTCTCCCTGCGCAAGGGCACGACGCTGACCAAGGAGATGTTCCTCAATCACCTCTATGGCGGCATGGACGAGCCGGAACTGAAGATCATCGACGTCTTCATCTGCAAGCTGCGCAAGAAACTGAAGATGGCCGCCGACGACCATCACATCGAAACCGTCTGGGGCCGCGGATACGTGCTCCGCGACCCGCAGGAAGGCCGCGCGGTCGCCGCCTGATCGCTTTGCCGTTCCATCGAGGCGTCACGGAGGCTAAGACCCTCCGGGGAGCCGCCGGATGGCCAGATCGATAGCCCTCGCCGCCTGCGTCGCGGCCGCGTTCGTCATCTTCTTCCTCTCCGCCCGCACACCCGCCCCCCTCGCCCGGAGTGCGCCGCCGATGGCGTTCTCGGCGGGCCGGGCGATGGTCGATGTCGCCGCCATGGCGCCGGTGCCTCATCCCATCGGTTCGGCGGCCAATCACGCGGTTCGCGATCACCTGTTCACACGGATGACCGCCCTGAGCCTTTCGCCGCGGATCCAGCGGGACGAGAGCATCGCCACACGACTGGTCGGCGGCCAATCCTATGTTTCCGGCGGCGTCGTGGAGAACGTGATCGGGATTCTCCCGGGCCGTGACCGGGCGGCCCCGGCCCTGACTCTCATGGCCCACTACGACAGTGTTCCGGGATCTCCCGGGGCCGCCGACGACATCACCGGTGTCGCCTCCATTCTGGAGATCGTCCGGGCTCTGGAAGCGGGTCCTCGACCGGCCCGCGACGTGATGGTGGTGATCACCGATGGTGAAGAGGCGGGGCTGCTGGGCGCCCGCGCCTTCTTCGCCGACGATCCCATCGCCGCGCGCGCCGGCTTCATTCTCAACCTCGAGAGCCGCGGTGGCGGCGGCCGGGCGAGCATGTTCGAGACCGGGGCCGCGAACGGCCGCGCCATCGACGTCTTTCGGCGGACGGCGGTCCGACCGCAAGCCAACTCGCTGACCGAGTTCGTCTACAAGCTGCTCCCCAACGACACCGACTACACCGTGGCCAGGAAGCGCGGCCTTCCCGGCTTCAACTATGCCTTCATCGGCCGACAGTTCGATTACCATTCGCCCAGTTCGACGATAGCCGCCCTGGACCAGGGCTCGGTGCAGCACATCGGCGACGAAGTGCTCGGAGCGGCCCGCGCGCTGGCGCTCGCCCCGGCCCTTCCGGCGCGCGCCCCGGACGCGGTGTATGGCAATCTGCTTGGTGACTGGATGATCGACTATCCGGCCTGGGCCGGCTGGCTCCTGCTGGCGGCGACGGCGGGGGCGCTCGTCGTCGCGGCGGTCCGCTCGCGCCGCGCGGCGCCGTGGGCCTGGTCCGACCTGGCGGCGGGGGCGGGAGCTTCGCTCCTGATCCTGGTCGGCTCGGCGCTGGCGCTGGATGCCGCCCGCGCCTCCACCGGCGTGGCGGCGGGCTGGATGGAATACCGGCCTCTGCTCGCGCGCTTCCCCCCATTCGAGATCGCCATGGGGCTGGTCGGGATGGGAAGTCTGCTCGCGATCGCTGGCGCCTGCGCCCTGTGGCGCCGTCGGGACGGCCCGATCGCCGGGCTGTGGATCGGCCTGCTCGCCACCGGCCTCATCGCCGCGCTGGCGCTTCAGGTCTTCGCGCCCACGACGGGCTTCGTGGTCGCCTGGCCGACCGCCGCCGGCGCGGCCTGCGCCGCCTTGACCGCCGGCGCCACGGGAAGGCGGAGAGTCGGCTGGACCTTGTCCCTCGTACTGGTGGTCCTGGGTCTCGCCTGGCTCGGCGGCCTGTTCCACAGCTTGCTTCAGGGCCTCGACCGGGCGGACGCCTGTGGGTTTGTGGTCTGGCTCGCGGCGATGTTGATTTTGCCTTTCGCCTGGCCGCCTCAATCGGAACGGTTGCGAGGTGTTCTGGGCGGGCTGGTTGTCCTCGCGATCGGCTTCGGCGTGGCCGTCTGGCTGAACGTGACGAACCCGTGGAGCGCCCGATACCCGTTGGCCGTCATGCCGCTCTATGTGGTGGAATCGGGCAGTGGGCGGGCATGGCGAGCGAGCCCGCTTCCGCTGGATGGATGGACCCGCGCCGTTCTGCGCGCCGACGGGGGGACGCTCGAACGCCTTCGGTTTCCAGGATTCGCCGAGCCGATGACGGCGGCGCGCGCCCGTGCGGTCCCGCGGAGCGTCTCGCCGGTCTCAGTGGCCCGTTCGGCGGATGGGACCGTCGTGGTCAGCGCCCCGATGGCCGTCGGCGCCATTCTCAGGCTCGACTTGCGAGCCGATGTCCCGGTGGGCGCCGCGACCGCGGATGGCAAGCCGACGCCTCTGCTCGCCGAGCCTGGCCAATGGACACACCTGCGTTGGCAGGCCGCGCCGGGCGGGGTCACCGTCGCCTTCAGACCCCGGGCGCCGGGCCGGCTGGATTTGCGGTGGGCGCAAATCCTCGATCACTGGCCGGGCGCGGCGGAGCCGCTGCCACCGATGCCCGCCGATCTCATGGCCTGGGACATCGCCGGCTCGACGGTGGTTGTCGGCGCCGACCGCTTCACCTGGACAAAGTGAATCAAGGAGACAGCCGATGGCCCCTGAACCTGACAAAGACGGCCTCACCATCTTCCACAATCCCGCCTGCGGAACCTCCCGCAACGTTCTCGCCGCGATCCGCGCGGCCGGACGCGAGCCGCGAGTGGTCGAATACCTCGAGGTGGGCTGGCGGCGCGAGGAGCTGGAGCAGCTCCTTCGGCGCATGGGATCGAAGCCGCGTGACCTGTTGCGGGTTCGTGGCACGCCGGCCGAGGCCCTGGGCCTGACGTCCGGGAAGACGAGCGACAGCGAGATTGTGGACGCCATGGTCAGCCATCCGATCCTGGTCGAGCGGCCGATCGTGGCCGGACCCAAGGGCGCGGCCCTCTGTCGGCCGGCGGAGCGCGTCCGCGATCTCCTTTGACGCTCACATCCCGTTAACCCCGAAGGTCAACGGTCGTGGTCATGCCGCTCGCCCGCAACCCTCCTTCCCCTTCACCGATCGGCGGCCGTATCGCGGTGAGCCTCGCCGCCTGCGTGATCGCCATCGGCGCCTGGCTGGGGACTTCCGGCCCATCGGAGGTCGCCGCGGCGAGCACCGCGCGCGTCCGCATGGCGCCTGGGGAGACGGCCGAGCGATCCCTTCGCCGCGCCGGCGTATCGGCGAGAGACGCCGGCGAGGCCGGCGCGCTGATCGGGCCGGTGGTCGGGCCGGGCGTCATCCTCGAAGTCGCCCTCGCGCGCCCGCGATCGCGCGAGGGACAAGGGCGTCTCGCCGGCGTTTCCGTCCCGGTCGATGGATCCATGCCGATTCGGTTCTCCCGGACCTACGACGGCGCTCTGCGCATCGCGTCCCGGGGTCCCGTCGACACCCCCGTGGTCACGGTGGCCGAAGGGACGCTGCGGGGCTCACTCTACGATTCGGCCGAGCGCGCCGGCGCCAATCCGGCCCTGATCGAACAGGTCTCGGCTCTTTTCGCCAGGCGGCTGGATTTCGCCCGCGATCTGGCCCCCGGCGACCGCTTCCGCCTCGTCTTCCGGCGGACTCGGACGGCTGCCGGTGAAACGGTGGACACCGGCACCCTGCTGTACGCCGAAATCGGCGGCAGGAACGGGGTCAGCCGGTTCTACGCTTTCGATGACCACGGCCGCGCCGAGTTCCTCAATTCCTCGGGCGCGGCGACGGCAAACTCTCTGCTGCGCACGCCGGTCGAGGGCGCGCGGATCAGTTCGATCTTCGGGATGAGGCTGCATCCCATCCTCGGCTACAGCCGCATGCATCAGGGCATCGACTTCGCCGCTCCGATCGGCACGCCGGTGTTGGCGGCGGGCGACGGCGTGGTGGTCGAAGCCAGGGTCTGGGGCGGCTACGGCGCCTGGCTGCGCGTCCGGCACGCGGGCGGGCTGGAGACTGGCTATGCCCACCTTTCGGCCTACGCCGACGGCGTTCGCCCAGGTCTCACCGTCCGCCAGGGCCAGGTGATCGGGTTCGTCGGCCAGACCGGCGAGGCGACGGGACCGCACCTGCATTACGAAGTCTGGCGCTCCGGCGTCCGAATCGACCCGGCCTCGCTGGCATCGATCGGCGCCGCCGCGCTTCAAGGGGACAGACTTGTAAGTTTTGAAGCCCAGAAGGCGCGGATAGACGCCCTGCTCGCCCTGGCGCCGCCGAGAACGCCGGGGCCAGGAATTCCATCCGGACTGAAACCGGCCCTCTCGGACCTCGAACCCGCGGTCGCATCGCCGATCCGGCTCGCGCCCGAGGCGTAGAGGCTTCGTCCGCGAATTTTTTTCGACTCTGGCCTTGCATCTTCCGATATGAGTTCGATATATCGGTTCGTACGATATATCTCGTACGTTTTTAGCAGGCACTGAAATTCCATGCATCGTTTCCAACCCAGCCGCCATATGCGCGGCTCCTCACATTCCGAGGAATTCGGCTTCGGCCGGCACGAACATGGCCGGCATGGCTTGCGCCATCACGGGCCGGGCGGCCGTTTCGGCCGGCGCGAGCGGATCTTCGAGCAAGGCGATCTGCGCTACGTCCTGCTGGCCCTGATCGCCGGCAAGCCCAGCCACGGCTACGAACTGATCAAGGAGATCGAGGACCGCCTCGGTGGCGCCTACAGCCCGAGTCCCGGCGTGGTCTATCCGACCCTCACCCTGCTGGAGGAGTTGGGCTACGTCTCCGCCGTCCAGTCGGACGGGGCCAAGAAGGCCTTCGCCATCACCGAGGAGGGTCGCGCCGCCCTGGCCGTCAACAAGGCCTCGGTCGATGCCATCTTCAAGCGCATCGCCGATGTCGCCGAACGATCCGCCGATCGGCCCGCGCCCCAGATCGTCCGGGCCATGGAGAATCTGCGGACGGCGTTGCGGCTGAAGCTCGAACGCGGCCGACCGAGCGAGGCCCAGATCGCCGCGATCACCCAGGTCCTCGACGCCGCCGCCATCGCGGTCGAGCGGGACTGAGAATGTCCTCCATCCCCTTCAGATATCGAACACGATCACCGAGCGGGCGATCTGACCGGTCTTCATTTCGGCGAAGGCGTCGTTGACCTCCTCGAGCTTGATCCGCCGCGACACCATCTCGTCGAGCTTGAGTTTGCCGGCGAGATACATATCGACGAGGCGGGGCATATCGACGGGGAAGTTGTTCGAGCCCATCAGCGACCCCTTGAGCGTCTTTTCGCCGAGGAAGGCGTAGCCGGGCAGCTCGACCGTCTGGCCGATCGGAATCATCCCGATGACATAGGCCGTGCCGCCGCGCCTGAGCATGCCGAAGGCCTGCTCGGTCGTCTTCTTCAGCCCCACCGCCTCGAAGGCGTGATCCACTCCGCCCTTGGTCATTTCCAATACTTCCTTCACCGCGTCGGTGTCGGAGGCGCAGACGAAGTCGGTGGCGCCGAAGTGCCGGGCCATGTTGTCCTTGGATTTCGATGCATCGATGGCGATGACCCGGCCGGCGCCGGCGATGGCCGCGCCGTTGATCGCCGCCAGGCCGACGCCGCCGCAGCCGATCACCGCGACGGTTTCCCCGGGGCTGACCTTGGCGGTGCGAAACACCGCGCAGGCGCCGGTCAGCACGCCGCAGCCGATCAGCGCCGCGCGGTCGAGGGGCATATCCTTGCGAATGGCGACGCAGGCGTGTTCGTGGATCAGCATCTGCTCGGCGAAGGACGAGAGGTTGAGATACTGCAGCATGGGTCCAGTCTCCTGCGACAGGCGCGGCGCCTCACTCGCCTCGCGTTTGGTCTCGGGACTGACGCAGAGGCTCATGTGGCCGGTGAGGCAGTAGTCGCAGTGGCCGCAGAAGGCCGACAGGCAGGTAATCACATGATCGCCGACCTTCACCGTCCGGACCTCGGACCCGACCTGCTCGACCACGCCCGCGCTCTCATGGCCCAGAACCGCGGGAAGCGGATGGGGGTAGGAGCCTTCGATGAAATGGAGGTCGGAGTGGCAGACGCCGGCCGCGGCGGTGCGGATCAGCACCTCATGCGGCCCTGGCTTTCCGATACGGACGTCCTCGATCTGGAGCGGCGTCCTGACTTCGCGCAACACGGCGGCCTTCATCGGTTGATCTCCGGGTGACGGTTGGGGTTTCCTCTGGGAAAAGGTTATCACCGTTCATGACCGAGCCGCCAAGAGGCTTAGAAAGTCCGCGGCGCCGCGCGGTCCGGCGTTGCCGACGCCGCGCGTCCGCCGTAGGGTCGAGGCCATGAAGCGTATCGTCTCCGTCGTCCTCCTCGCCGCGGGCCTGGGCGCCTGTGGCACGCCCAGCCTGGGTCCGCCCCCGCCCGCGCCCTATCCGTCCTATCGACCGTACGGTCCTCCTCCCGCCGCCAACGTGTTCCGGCCGCAGGACTTCGCCTGGTCCCTAGTCCCCGGAAGCGCCTCCATCCAGGGCGCCGTCACTTACCGCGAAGGCCCAGTCCGCTATTCCTGCGAAGGACGCGACGTGATCCTGACCCCCGAGACGCCCTGGAGCCGCCGCCGGATGAACCTTCTCTACGGCTCGGCGACCGACGCGACCCTACCGGTGGAGGAAGTCCGCAAGCGCACCCAGACCGCGCCGAGCGGGGATCTCGCCAGATATGTGAAACGGACGACCTGCGATGGCGCGAGCCATTTCGGGTTCGACAACCTGCCGAGCGGCGCATGGTTCGTGATCACCGTCGTCAAGCCGCGGGGGGGGAACGGCGACACCCTGGCCATCATGCGACGTGTGGAGACCCGCACGGGACCGCGCTTCGTCGCCCTGAACTAGCCGCGGCCCCAAGTGGACTTTCGCGACATTCTCTACGCGGTGGATGGCCCGCTCGGCCTGATCACGCTCAATCGCCCGGCCTACCGCAACGCTCAGGGCTATCGCATGCTGGACGAGATCGACCCGCCTTCGACCCGGCCCGCGCCGACGAGGCGGTCAGGGTGGTGATCGTCCGGGCGGCGGCGTCTCCACCGGCCACGATCTGGGAACGCCCGAGGAAGTCGCCCATCGCAAGGCCCTGGGCGCCAAGCCCGGCGTCCAGACCTACGACCAGTTCAGGAATTACAACCTCGATCTGCTGCTGAAGTGGCGCAATTCGCCCTCATCCGAACAGGGGATCTGACCATGTCCGACACCTTCCGCGCCATCCGCCTGTTCAAGACCGACGCGGGCCATGAGACGCGGTTCGTCGATCTCACCGGCGACGAGCTCATGGAGGGCGACGTCACGGTGCGGGTCGAATACTCAACCGTGAACTACAAGGACGGCCTTGCCCTCACCGGCAAGGCGCCGGTGGTCCGGGTCTGGCCGCTGACCCCGGGCATCGATTTCGCCGGCGTCGTGGAAACCTCCGCCCACCCCGGCTTCGCGGCCGGCGACCGGGTGGTTCTCAACGGCTGGGGCCTCGGCGAGACCCATCACGGCGGCTTCGCCCAGAAGGCCCGGGTCAAGGGCGACTGGCTGGTCGAGCTTCCCGGATCGATATCCACCGCCCACGCCATGGCCATCGGCACCGCCGGCTACACCGCCATGCTCGCGGTCCTGGCTCTGGAGCGCAACGGCGTGACACCCAATCGAGGCGATGTCCTGGTGACCGGCGCGGCGGGCGGGGTGGGCGGCGTCGCCATCGCCCTGCTTGCCCGGCTCGGTTATCGGGTCATCGCCTCGACCGGACGAAAGGAAGCCCAGACCGACTATCTGAGCGCCCTCGGCGCCGCCGAAATCATCGATCGGGCGGAACTCGCCGCGCCCGGCCGCCCCCTCGGGCGAGAGCGATGGGCCGGCGCGGTGGACTCGGTGGGCAGCCATACCCTGGTCAATGTCCTCGCCCAGACCCGCTATGGCGGCGCCGTGGCGGCCTGCGGCTTGGCCCAAGGCATGGACCTGCCCGGCAGCGTCGCCCCCTTCATCCTGCGCGGCGTCACCCTGGCCGGCATCGACTCGGTGATGTGCCCCCTCCCCCGCCGCCTGGAAGCCTGGGACCGTCTGGCCCGCGACCTCGATCTCGCCAAGCTCGACTCCATGACCACGACGGCAAGCCTCGCCGACGTCCCCGCCCTCGGCACGGCGATCCTTGCCGGCGAAGTCCGGGGCAGGGTGGTGGTGGATGTGAACCGGTAGCGAATAGGGTCTCAGTCTTGCTCCGCAATAGCCGGAGCGCGGGCTTCCAGCCCGCACTTGGCGCCAATGGCGATGACGTGCCTTTGGCCTTACCGATCCGAATCCCTGGCCCCTGATGAAGAACCGCGGGCTGGAAGCCCGCGCTCCGAAAAACCATGTCGGTATCGTCGCAGAAATAGCGGTCAAGTGGTTCGATTCGAAATCCCGTCGTCACTTCGACGCCGTGATGAGACCTCGCCACGCTTGGGCCGCACGCGCCAGACTAGGTGAGGGCGGCGGTGGATTGAGCACCGCCTCGGCGAAGGCGCGCTGGTCGGCGACCGAGAGGCGAATGATCTGGGCCTCCTCGATCGTCGGGCTGGCTGCTTCCCGCGCGGCGTCGATGATGAAATCACTCACGCGAACGCCAAGCGCTCGATGGGTAGCGCGAGAATCTGGTCAACCGCGCTCACCATCAGCGCTCTCGACGCGTACTGCGGGTGTCGGAGGCCGACGGCCGTCACTTGGCGTTCTCCGAGTTGATAGTGGCCAAACTCAAATCTCGTATCCCCCAACAACTGTTTGCGGCCTTCCGACTTTTCAACGGTCGCCGGCATGCTCTTCCATGCTTTGCCGCTGAAAAACAGCAGCTTGTCGATCTCGTGCTCATTGGCAATCCGTAGCGTGCGCTCGCGGCCGGTTGCCGCCTGCTCGGCCGTCGCCCTGGCGTACCAGTCCTGCCCGCCGCCGATCGAGCATGGGACGAACTCGAACATCAGCACGCGGTTGTAAAACTCGGCACGACCCATTCCGAAGTAGCTCGCGATGCCGTTGAAGAAATGAACGTTCGGCCACGCGCCGGAGATCACGTTCTCGACGGATTCGATGGTGTATCGCGGGTGGTCGTCATCGATCCAACAGGAATAGCCGACGATCCCCAGCCGCTGACCGCGAATACCCTCGCTTTCGTAGAGTGGACCGACCCAGGGATCATGCTCGATCATGTGTCCGCCCGATGGCGAGCCCTTAGCTTGTGATTCGTCTCATAAGCGTGGGTGTATCAATGCACCGCCGCCTTGCCGATCTCCAGACCGTCCTGGCCGGCGCCGACCTGGATCACCGAGCCGTCGGCGAGGTCGCCGGCCAGGAGCTTGCGGGCGATGGGATCGATGAGGTCTTTCTGGATCACCCGGCGCAGGGGCCGGGCGCCATAGACCGGATCGTAGCCGCGCTCGCCCAGCCAGTGCAGGGCGGCCGGATCGACGGCGATGGCCATGCGGCGGCCTTCGAGGAGTTTTTCCACCCGCTGGAGCTGGATCTGCACGATCGAGTCCATCTGCTCGCGGCCCAGGCGCTTGAAGAGGATGATTTCATCGATTCGGTTGAGGAATTCCGGCCGGAAGTGCCGGCGCACGACCTCCATGACCATCGGCCGCACGCCTTCCGTCTCCTCGCCCTCCTTCTGGACGGCGAGAAACTCCGAGCCGAGGTTCGAGGTCATGATGATCAGGGTGTTGCGGAAATCCACCGTCCGGCCCTGGCCGTCGGTGAGCCGCCCGTCGTCGAGCACTTGCAGGAGGACGTTGAAGACGTCCGGATGGGCCTTCTCGACCTCGTCGAAGAGGACGACCTGGTAGGGCCGGCGGCGGACCGCTTCGGTGAGCGCGCCGCCCTCGTCATAGCCGACATAGCCCGGCGGCGCGCCGATCATCCGGCTGACCGAGTGCTTTTCCATATACTCGCTCATGTCCAGCCGCGTGATCGCCGCCTCGTCGTCGAACAGGAATTCCGCCAACGCTTTGGTCAGCTCAGTCTTGCCGACGCCGGTGGGTCCCAGGAACAGGAACGAGCCGATCGGCCGGGCGGGATCCTGCAGGCCGGCGCGGGCGCGGCGCACGGCGTCCGAAACCGAGGCCAGCGCCTCCTCCTGCCCGACCACGCGACCGCGCAGGGAATCCTCCATCCGCAGCAGCTTGTCGCGCTCGCCTTCGAGCATCTTTTCCACCGGCACGCCGGTCCAGCGGGAGACCACGGCGGCGATCTGTTCGGCATCGACGACTTCGGGAGTCAGCGCATCCTCTTCCTCGGCTTCCTCTTCGGCCAGGCGCCTTTCGAGCGGCGGGATTTCGCCATAGGCGATCTCCGAGGCGCGCTGCAGGTCACCGCGCCGCTGGACGGTCGCCAGTTCGGCGCGCAGGCGGTCGAGGGCCTCGCGGGCCTGGGCGGACTGGCCGACCTTCTCCTTCTCGGCCCGCCAGCGGGCGGTCATCTCGGCTGACCTGGCCTCGAGGTCGTCCAGCTCCTCCTTCAGGCGTTCCAGGCGCAGCTTGGAGGCGGAATCGGTTTCGCGGCCCAGCGCCTCGCGCTCGATCTTGAGCTGCACCGCGCGCCGGTCGATCTCGTCGAGTTCCTCGGGCTTGGAGTCCACCGCCATGCGCACCCGGCTGGCCGCCTCGTCGATGAGATCGATGGCCTTGTCGGGGAGGAACCGGTCGGTGATGTAGCGGTTGGAGAGGGTGGCGGCGGCGACGATGGCGGCGTCGGAGATGCGCACGCCGTGGTGCACTTCGTACTTCTCCTTCAGGCCGCGCAGGATCGAGACGGTGTCCTCCACCGTCGGCTCGCCGACGAACACCGGCTGGAAGCGCCGCGCCAAGGCGGCGTCCTTCTCGACATTCTTGCGGTACTCGTCGAGGGTCGTGGCGCCGACGCAGTGTAGTTCCCCCCGCGCCAGGGCGGGCTTGAGCAGGTTGGAGGCGTCCATCGCCCCCTCGCTCTTACCGGCCCCGACCAGGGTGTGCATCTCGTCGATGAACAGGATGATCGAGCCCTCGGCGGCGGTCACCTCGCCCAGCACCGCCTTGAGCCGCTCCTCGAATTCGCCGCGATATTTCGCTCCGGCGATCAGCGAACCCATGTCCAGCGACAGGAGCTTCTTGTCCTTCAGCGATTCCGGCACGTCGCCGTTGACGATGCGCTGGGCCAGGCCTTCGACGATGGCGGTCTTGCCGACCCCCGGCTCGCCGATCAGGACCGGATTGTTCTTGGTGCGACGCGCCAGGACCTGGATGGTGCGGCGGATCTCCTCGTCCCGGCCGATGACCGGATCGAGCTTGCCGTCACGAGCCGACTGGGTGAGGTCCCGGGCGTAGCGCTTCAGGGCGTCATAGCCCTCCTCGGCCGAGGCGCTGTCGGCGGTGCGCCCCTTGCGGAGGGCCTGGGCCGCCTCTTCCAGGCCGCCGGCGTTGGCGCCGGCCGAAGCGAGGGCCTTGGACCCCTCGCCGCCCTCCCTGGCCAGGGCGATCAGCAGCCGTTCGGTGGTGACGAAGGCGTCACCGGCGGCCTTGGCGCCCTCCTCGGCCGTGGCGAAGACGCGCGCCATCTCGGGCTTCATATAGAGTTGCCCCGTCCCGCCCTCGACCTTGGGCAGCTTGGCGAGCAGGGCCTCGGCGGCGTGATCGGCGGCGTCCGGACGACCGCCGGCGGCCTGCACCAGGGCGCGGCAGAGACCGTCCTTCTCTTCGAGCAGGACCTTCAGCAGATGTTCGGGTCCCAGTTGCTGATGGCGCCCGGCCAAAGCCAGAGACTGGGCCGATTGAATCGCCTGTTTGGCGCGGTCGGAATAGAGGTCGATGTTCATGGGTCGCATGTAGGTGTGGCTCAAACACCACACAAGGGTGATCGATGGGTCTTTCGAGACCGCATGCAGAGGCAAATTGCCGGTCGCGCGCCGTCTCTTCAGCCGCGGTTCAGGCGCGCAAACGATTGTGCGCCGGATTGAGAGAACCCGACGGTTTCATCAGGCGTTAGCCATGGGCATGCGGCACAATTCGATGAAAGGCGCGACAATGGGGCCGAGAAGACCCAAGGGCGTGTTGGCTCTCGGCTGGGCCTGTCTCGAATCGAGTCTCAGCGGTCGGATCGAGCATCGACCCACCTCCGCCGACTATCCGGACGATATCGTCCGGCGAGTGAGTTTTCCGGCCGGCGGAGGCCTCGGCTGGCGGATCTCCGCGCTGGTCACGCCGCGCCAGACGCCGGCGCCGTGGAAGATCGTGGTCGTCACCGGCGCTCCGTCCTGGGCCGAGTACTGGGCGCCGGTCCTGGCCGCCCTGCGCGCGGATCGCGAGATGATCGTGGTCGATCGCCCGGGCTTCGCGGGGAGCGAGCCTCACGACTGCGTGCTGGACATCCGCCTGCAGGCCCGCGCCCTGGCCCCATTGCTGGTGGCCGCGCCGCGACAGAAGATTCTCCTCGTCGGACAATCCTATGGGGCCGCCATCGCCACCCTGATGGCCGAGGCCCAGCCGGGCCGCGTCGCCAGCGTGGTCCTGTTGTCGAGCTATCTCGGCGAATCCGGCCCCACGGCCCGATGGTTGGTCAAGCTGGGATCGCGGTTCCTGGGCGTCATCCCCCGCGACCTGCGCAACGCGGTGATGGAGGTGAGCGGCCAGCCCCCGCAAATGGAACACATGCGCCGCGCGCTCGGCCGCCTGCGCGTTCCGGTCCATGTGATCCACGGCGAGGCCGACGATTTCGCACCCATCGAAAGCGCCCGGAGATTCGCCGATGCAACCCGCACCCGGCGGCCGCTGCGCTTCGAGCCGGTCCCGGGCGCCAACCATTTCCTCAACGACGGACCGACGGAGGTGCTGCTCGGCTGCCTGGAAGCCTGCATCCCGGCGCCCAAGCCGGCGACATCGTGGCGGTGGCCGAGTTGGCTGGGACCGGCGAGTCCGAGCACGGCGTTGGGCGCGACCGCGATCGGCGGCTAGCCTTCGTCGATGGGTTCCGGCGCATCGGAAGCGCCTTCGCCATTTTCCGACACCCGTGGACCACGGCGGCGGCGGGCGCGGCGGGGCTCGGCGGCCCCGTCGTCGCGGGGCTCGATCGGGCGCACCTGAAGGAAGGCCGGGGCGTGGCTGGTTTCGCCGTCGTCGGCGCGCAGGATGCCGGCCGGCTCGGGTCCACGCGCGGTCTCCGGCGAAGCCGTCACCGGTTGGGGAACCACATCGGCGCCTTCGGATCTCTCGAAACGCGGCGCCCGCTCGTCGCGGTTGAACCTCGGGCGCTCGTCGCGATAGCCGCGCGCCGCGCGATCCTCTCGCGGCCGGTCGTCGCGGGAACGATCCTCGCCGCTCCGCTCGTCGCGGGGCCGGTCGTTCGATGGCCGGTCGTTCTGACCGCGATCGTAGCGCGGGCGATCGTCCCTTTGGCCTTGTTCACCCTGGCGGAAGTCCTCGCGCGGGCGTTCCTCGCCGCGGCCCTCCGACCGCTCCTGGCGCTCTCCCTCGCCGTCGCTCTCGAGGGCTTCGTTGGCGCCGCTCTCATCCTCGAAGTCGATGTCGTAGCCGGAAACAAAATTGTCGCGGCCGATGATCTCGGAAAGCGGGCGCAGGGGCTGCATGGCGCGCATGACCCGGAAGTAGTGCTCGGCATGCTGGAGATAGTTCTCGGCCAGCACGCGGTCGCCGGCGGTCGAGGCATCGCGGGCGAATTGCTGGTATTTCTCATAGACGTGCTGCGCCGCGCCGCGGACCTTGACGCTGTCGGGGCCGTTGGAATCGAAGGCCCGATTGGTGTTGTGCTGGGGCCTGTTGCCACCTCCGCCGCCGCCGCCGCCATTGCGGTTGCGGCCACGCTGGCGCTTCATACCCTTGAAATCTCTCATGTCGTATCGACCTTGTGGGGGCGCCGTCCGCCCCAATGACCCTGCGAAAACTCGAGGTTCCGTCTCCGTCCCCGCCCCGTGAGACGGGCGCTTTTTCGAACCTGGACCCGACGGCCCTCTCGAAGGTTCTGCAACGACTTGGCGGGAGACATTTCTGCTCTAGACGTTCACGCGTTTGTTTCCAAGGGCTTTCTTGATCCCGGTGACGACGCGTTCGCGGCCCGACAGATCATTGGCGACGCGCACGTCACCGGCTCCGGCCGCGGCGAACAGCCTCTCCACCGCCGCGCGCTGGCCGAGGCCGATCTCGATGGCGAAGACGCCGCCATCGCGGAGCACCCGCAGGATCTCCGGGGCCAGAAGGCGGTAGGCGTCGAGGCCATCGGGTCCGCCGTCCAGGGCCAGACGCGGTTCGTGATCGCGAACTTCCGGTTCCAGCCCGTCGATCGCGGCCGTGGGGATGTAGGGGGGATTGGCGACCACCAGATCGAAAGCGGCGCTTTCCAGTCCTCGGGTCCAGTCGCCGCGGGCCAGTCGGACGCGACCGGTCAGGCCGAGGGCGGCGGCGTTCTCGCCCGCCACCGCCAGCGCGGGCTCGGAGGCATCGACGCCGACGCCGCGCGCCTTGGGCCGCTCGACCAGAATAGCGAGGACAAGCGCGCCGGAGCCGACGCCCAGATCGAGGACGTCGAATTCGTCATCGACGCCGAACAGGGGCAGGACCACGTCGAGAATCGCCTCGGTGTCGGGCCGGGGCGTGAGGACATCCGGCGTCACCCGCAACATGATCGTCCAGAAGCCCTTGGCGCCGAGGATGTGGCTGACCGGTTCGCGCCGTTCTCGCCTTTCGAGAAAATCCTCCAGGGTGGCCGATTGATCGGCGGTCAGGGCGCGATGGGGATCGGCGATGATATCGGCGCGGCGCGCCCCGGCCGCCGCCTCGACCAGCAGCCGAGCGTCGATGACCGGCCCATCGACCCCCGCCGCCACGAGCCGACGCCGCGAGTCGATCCAGGCGGAAAGCAGGGTGGTCACCGCCCTCTTTCCTTCATGGGCTACCAGATTCACGCGTCGCGCACACGATCACCCTCGCCCCCATTCTTCATGGGTGAGAGGGCCGGGTTGAGGGAGTGGCGCCGCTTGGCGACACGTCCGGGAGTCGCGCCAAAGCGGAAACGCCCCTCACCCCGCCCTCTCCCCGCCGAGAGCGGGGCGAGGGTTCCTTGGGTGATCGGCGCGAAGGATGAATGCGGTAGACGAAAGGAGGGAGGGAGGCCTGGTGTCAGGCGCGAACTCCGGTGAGGGGAGAGGAGCCGAAGGCGCCGGCCTTGACGCTGCCGGTCATCTTGTCGCCGTCCACGGTGACGGTGAATTCGAGTGTGATCGGGAACGGCGTGGTGATCTTCGCCGGCCATGTCAGGGTGTTTCCATCGACCTTGCCCGAGATGTCCTGGCTACCGGCGGCGCCGGTCATCTGCCCGGTGAAGGAGTCGCCCGACGTGGTGATGGTGAGATTGCCTTCCTGCACGCCCATGGGCGAGTTGACCGTTGTCTTCCAGTTCCCGTCGGCGGACATGAGCGTCTCCTGTTAAAAAATCTGCCGGGCGACCTAAACAGGCAAGCCGGGCCGCGCGCAAGGGGCCGAGCGGGGACTATTCCGCGGCGTGAAGCGTCGCCGTGACGGCCGTGGCGGCGTCGAGTTCCGCCGCCCTGGCCTCGACGAGTTCGACGATGTGATCGACCATCCCGGCGTTGCCCATCTTGTGGTGAGCCTTGCCGGCCAGATAGACCATGCCCGATCCCGCGCCGCCGCCGGTGAACCCGACGTCGGTCATCAGGGCCTCCCCCGGTCCGTTGACCACACAGCCGATGATCGAGAGGCTCATCGGCGTGGCAATGTGCTTGAGCCGCTCTTCGAGTTGGCCGACCGTCTCGATGACGTTGAAGCCCTGCCGGGCGCACGACGGGCAGGCGATGATGTTCACGCCCCGGTGGCGAAGCCCGAGCGACTTGAGGATGTCGAAGCCGGCCTTGATCTCCTCGACCGGATCGGCGGCGAGGGAGACGCGGATGGTGTCGCCGATGCCGGCCCACAACAGGCCGCCCATGCCGATCGCCGATTTGATCGTGCCCGAACGCAGAGCGCCCGCCTCGGTGACCCCGAGGTGGATCGGGCAGTCGATCGCCTCGGCCAGCATCTGATAGGCCGCGACGGTCATGAACACATCGGAGGCTTTCACGCTGATCTTGAACTCGTGAAAGTCATTGTCCTGAAGGATGCGCGCATGGCTGAGGGCGCTGTCCACCATCGCCTGCGGGCAGGGCTCGCCATACCGCTCCAGCAGTTCGCGCTCCAGCGATCCGGCGTTGACGCCGATCCGCATCGAACAGCCATGGTCCCGCGCCGCCTGGATCACCTCGCGGACCCGCGCCGGCGATCCGATGTTGCCCGGATTGATGCGCAGGCAGGCGGCGCCGGCCTTGGCCGCCTCGATGCCGCGCTTGTAGTGAAAATGGATGTCGGCCACCAGCGGTACGCGCACGCCCTTGACGATGGTCCTGAAGGCGGCGGTGGCGTCCTCGTCCGGACAGGAGACGCGGACGATGTCCGCGCCGGCCTCCTCAAGCTGGCGAATCTGCTCGATGGTGGCGGCGGCGTCACCGGTGATGGTGTTGGTCATCGACTGGACGGTGATCGGCGCGTCGCCGCCGACGGGAACCGAGCCGACGTGAATCTGGCGGGATGGGCGGCGATCGATCGAACGCCAGGGGCGCAGGCGGGTGTGATCTTGTACGGTCATGGGATCTCTAGAATAGGCGCAAAGGATCGCGCGCCCAAGGCCCGAGGCGCGGACGCCGTCAGTCGGCGAAATGGCTGACCGGCGTCTGGGGGGCGGTGAGGGCGCCGCGCGAGACGTCCGCGACGAAGACTTCCATCGAGGCCGGGTTTCCGACATCGACGATCAGGCCGGGCGCCGCTGGGGCGCGCCAGGCTTCCCCCGCAGCGAGCTGGCGCGCGAAATAGACCGCGCCATTCTGCCCGCGGACCACCAGCGAGGTGGGGTTGCGGGCCTGAAACAGGACCCCCGACGCATCCCGCGCGCCATAGACCGTTCCGGCCGCCACGAAGGCGGCGCCGGGAGTCACGGCCTTGTCGGCCGGGGGCGTGGCCGGCGTCGGCGCCGGAAGCGTCGAGGCGTCGCCGGCGGCGGCGGCAAGGCCCGGGGTCTCGTAGACCGGCGGCGTGGTGGCTTCCGGCGGCGCGGGAAGCGGCGCGCCCAGATGGGCCGGACCCTGCGCCGGCCGGGGCCGGCCGGCGGCGGCGGGTCCGGCGAGGGCGTGGCTCGCCCGGTGCGGTCGCGCCAGCATCTGACGGCTGAAATTCCATCCCAACACGGCGAGCAGGATGACGCCGCCGCAGGCCGCGATCGCGCGGAAGCGTCGCGGCGCATGGCGGGAAATGCCGCCTGGGCCATGCAGTTCGGTATCGACGTCCGGCGCTTCGGCACGGAACCTGCCGACGGCCCGATCCTCGTCGATGCCCAGAACGTTGGCGTAGGCGCGGACATAGCCGATCGCGAACGGCCGCGAGGGCAGGGACTCGATGTCGAAGATCTCGATGGCGTGGACATGGCCGGGACGAACCCGCGTGGCCCGGGCGATGTCGTCGACGGTCAGGCCAGAGGATTCACGCGCCGCGCGGAGGGCGAGGCCCAGCGGAAGAGAGCCATCGAGCGCGGCGCCGCCACGGCTGCGCGGAAGACGATCCTTATTGTTCGCGGCGAAACGGTCGAACTCCGCGACCGCGCCCGTGTCAAGCGGCATGCCACTCCAATCCTCGACCCTGAGCCGGCTAGCAGTCCGCACCGACCCTGCGCTTCAATTCCTTATGAGGTGTGAACCCCCAGTGACCGCACCTAACAGGGGAGTCGCGCTTCTTCAACGGCCTAGACTGCGACAAATAGCTTTCTCGCCAGAGCCTCGACTTCGCCGCGAACCGAGCCTCCGGGCGACTTCAGCAGACCCTCGATCCCCCGCCGAGCCGCCTCGCGATCCAAAGACAGGACCATCTGCTTCACCGGCCCGATTCCCGCCGGCGGCATGGACAATCGATCGAACCCCAGACCCACGAGGGCGAAGGCCTCAAGCGATCGGCCGGCGATCTCGCCGCAGACGGAAACCGGCGTTCCGCTGTCGGCGCAGGCTTGCTGGATGGCCTTCAGCGCCCGCAGCGCCGGCGGCGACAGAGGATCGTAGCGGTCGGAGACCCTGGAATTGCCGCGGTCGGCGGCGAACATGTACTGCATCAGATCGTTGGTGCCGACGGAGACGAAGTCGGTCATCGCCAGCAGGGCGTCGAGGTGCCAGAGCAGCGACGGGGCCTCGATCATCGCGCCGACTTCGAGCCGCGCCGGCGACGGCCGGCCGCGGCGTTCCGCCCAGGCCGCCTCCCGCTCGACGAGGGCGCGGGCGGCGCGGAACTCATCGACGCTGGCGACGAGAGGGAACATCACCCTCAGGGGCCGCCCGGCGCTCGCGGCGATCAGCGCGCGCAGTTGCATTCGCAGCAGGGCGGGACGATCCAGCCCCATCCGCAGCGCGCGCCAGCCGAGGGCTGGATTATCCTCCCGCTCGGCTTCCAGGTACGGCAGCACCTTGTCGCCGCCGAGGTCCAGGGTGCGGAAGATCACCGGCAGGTCTCCGGCCGCGTCGAGCACCTTGGCATAAAGGTGGGCCTGGGCGTCGAGGCGCGGAAGGTCCTCGGAAACCATGAACTGAAACTCGGTGCGAAACAGGCCGATGCCTTCCGCACCGGTTTCCGCCAACGCCTCAAGATCGACGGCGAGACCGGCGTTCATCAGCAGGGTGATCTTGTCGCCGTCGCGGCTGAAGGCCGGCGTGTCGCGCAGGCGGGCGAACTCCGCCCGGCGCTCGGCGCGCACGCCGATCCGCGCGGTCACCGCCTTGACCACGTCGGGGCGCGGTCGCAGGTAGGCTTCGCCGGATTCGGCATCCACGATCACCGCATCGCCCTCGCTGACCCGGTCGCGGAGCTTGGCGAGCCTGCCGACGCAGGGGATGTCGAGCGCGCGGGCGACGATTGAGGCATGACTGGCCGACGAGCCCTCCTCCAGGAGCAGCCCTCGCAGCTTGGCGCGGTCGTATTCGAGCAGATCGGCCGGACCGAGGTTGCGCGCGATCAGGATTGCGTTGTCGGGTAGGATCCTGATCTTGGCGCCGTCTCCGGTGAGGTGGCGCAGCAGACGGTCGTTGAGATCTTCCAGGTCGTGCACCCGCTCACGCAGATAGGGATCGCGGGCCTGGCCGATGCCGGCGCGATGTTCCGAGCGGACCCTCTCGACCGCCGCCTCGGCGGTCAGGCCGGAATGGACCGCCTCCCGCAGAGAATGGTTCCAACTGCGGCTGTGGGCCAGCATCTTGTAGGTTTCGAGGACATCGTAGGACGCCCCGAGCACCGCCTGATGGCCCTCCAGCATGGCCCCGATCTGGGTCTGCAGGGCCAGGATCGCCTCGGCCAGTCGGGCCTCCTCGGCGGCGGAGTCGTCGGAGAGAAGACGACTGGCGGCCACCGGGGCCTCGTGCAGCACCGCCACGCCCAAGGCGAGCCCGTCGGCGAACTTGGCCCCGATCAGCCGCTCGGGCCGATTGGGGGCGATCTCGACATCCTTGAGTTCTCCCGGCGCCAACAGATCGCCGGCGGCGACCATCTCGGCCAGGACCATGGCGATGATCTGGAGATCCTCGACGTCCTCTTCGGCGTAGACCCGGCTGGTCCGGTTCTGGACCACCAGGACCCCGATCACTCGGCCGCCCCGCAGTAGAGGCACCCCGAGGAAGGCGTGGAAGGGATCTTCCGCCGTTTCGGGACGATAGGAGAAGGCCGGATGGCCCGGCGCATCGGAGAGGTTGAGCGGCCGGCCCAGGCGCACGATCTCCCCGACCAGGCCTTCACCCGGCTTCAACCGGGTCACATGGACGGCGCCCGGATCGAGGCCCTCGGTGGCGTAGAGTTCAAATTCGCCCGAGGCCCGGCGCAGATAGATCGAGCACACCTCGGCGACCATGGAGACGGCGATGGTGCGCACCACTCGGGTGAGCTTGGCGTGGGTCGGCCCTTCGGCGGCCATGGCTTCGCGTATCTGTCGAAGCAGGCTTCGCGGTCCTCGAATGGCTGATCCGGGCGGCGGCATGAAAGGGACGCGGCGTTTCCAGTTTCCGTGGCGCCTATAGCAGGTTTTGGGCCGGGCGCGCCGCGGCCCCAGCGCGGCCCCGACCGCGCGGGAGACCCTGCCTGTTTTCCGCGCATCGGCCAGCGGCGACAGGCGCGGCGCGGCATGCCATCGTCGCGGCGGGAAGCGGCGGCGAGGAGCCTGAATGACGGCGGTCCAGGGATCATCGGCGAGGCCTGACCGGCCGGACGACGCGGACGGGTTGGGCACACCGGCGCGATACTGGGCCATCGTCTCGGTCGGGCTGGCGATCGCCATGACCGTCCTGGACAGTTCGATCGCCAACGTCGCCCTGCCGACCATCGCCCGGGACTTCGGGGCGCAGCCCTCCGAATCGATCTGGATCATCAACGCCTATCAACTGGCGATCGTGATCTCGCTGCTGCCCCTGGCGTCCCTGGGCGAGATCGTCGGCTTTCGCCGCATCTACCAGGGCGGCCTGGCCGTCTTCACCCTGGCCTCCCTCGCCTGCGCGATTTCCCACACCCTGCCGACCCTAACCGCGGCGCGGGCCCTGCAGGGCTTTGGCGCCGCCGGCGTGATGAGCGTCAACGGCGGCCTGGTCCGGTTCATCTATCCAACCCGAATGCTGGGCCGCGGAATCGGCATCAACGCCATGATCGTCTCGGGCGCGGCGGCGGTGGGGCCGAGCATCGCCTCGGCGATCCTGGCGGTGGGGCCATGGCCCTGGCTATTCGCGGTCAACATTCCGGTGGGACTCGCTGCCCTGGCCTTGGCCGCGCGCGTGCTGCCCGCCAACCCCCTTTCCGGCCGCCGCTTCGACTGGGTGAGCGCCTCGCTCAACGCGCTGACCTTCGGCCTGGTGATCAGTGGCGTGGACATCGCGACCCGGACATCGGCGCGGATTCTGGGCGCGGCCCAGATCCTCGCCGGGCTCGTCGCCGGCGCCCTGCTCGCCCACCGCGAATGGCCGAGACGCCGGCCGCTGGTTCCCTTCGATCTGCTGCGTGGTCCGATCTTCGCCCTCTCCGTCGCCACCTCGGTCGCCTCGTTCGCGGCCCAGATGCTGGCCTTCGTCAGCCTGCCTTTTCACTTCGAGTACGGCCTCCACCACACCCAGGTGGAGACAGGTCTGCTGCTCACCCCGTGGCCGGTCGCCCTGGCCGTGGCGGCGCCGGCGGCCGGATGGCTCGCCGACCGCGTCTCGACCGCAGTGTTGTGCGCGATCGGCCTGGCCGCCTTCGCGGCGGGGCTTTTCGCGCTGATGGTCTTGCCGGCGAGCGCGTCGAGCCTGGACATCGCCTGGCGCATGGCCCTCTGCGGCGCCGGCTTCGGGCTCTTCCAGTCACCGAACAACCGCATGATGCTGACCTCCGCGCCCCGCGACCGCGCCGGCGCCGCCGGCGGCATGCTAGGAACCGCCCGGTTGACCGGCCAGATCATCGGCGCCGTCCTCACCGCCGTCGCCCTGCATCTGTTCGGAGGTTCCGGCGAGGTCGTGGCGTTGGGAACGGCCGCCGTCTTCGCCCTGGCCGCGGCCAGCGTCAGCCTGCTGCGCCTCGGGCGGGCGCCCACCCTTCCCCTCGCCGCCTAAAGCGCGTCGAGGCCATAGGCGGCGTGCAGGCTCCGCACGGCGAGTTCGGTATAGGCGGCGTCGATCAGGACGCTGATCTTGATCTCCGAGGTGGAGATCACCTGGATATTGACGCCCTTCTCCGCCAGCGCCCCGAACATCGTCTTGGCGACCCCGGCGTGGCTGCGCATCCCGACGCCGATCACCGAAATCTTGGCGACATCGTCATTGACCGCCACGCCGTCGAACCCGATCGCGCTCTGGGCGGCGCGCACGATCTCCACCGCCCGCGCGGCGTCGCGCTTGCCGACGGTGAATTCCATGTTGGCCGCGCCCTCCCGGTGGGCGTGGCTCTGAACGATCATATCGACGTTGACGTTGGCGTCGGCCAGCCGACCAAAGATTTCCGAGGATACGCCCGGATGGTCGGGCAAGCCGAAAAGGCTGATCTTGGCCTCGTCGCGGCTGTAGGCCACCCCGCTCACGATGCGCTTTTCCAAGATTTCCTCCTCATCGCAGACAATGGTGCCTTCGGCGCGGCCCGATCCCGGTTCAGTGAAGCTCGACAACACCCGCACCGGCACCTTGTGGGCCATGGCCATCTCCACCGCCCGGGTCTGGAGCACCTTGGCCCCGAGCGAGGCCATCTCCAGCATCTCCTCATAGCTGATCTGGGCCAGGCGCCGGGCCTTGGATTCGATCCTCGGATCGGCGGTGTGGACACCATCGACGTCGGTGTAGATGTCGCAGCATGCCGCACCGATGGCGGCGGCGATGGCTACCGCGCTGGTGTCCGATCCGCCGCGACCCAGCGTCGCCAGCCGACCCTGGCCGGTGACCCCTTGAAATCCGGCGACGACGGCGATTTCGCCGGCATCGAGCGCCGCGGCCAGGTTCGCCGATGGGATTTCCTCGATCCGCGCCCGTCCATGGGCGCCGTCGGTGATGATCGGCACCTGCCAGCCCATCCAGGATCTCGCCGGATGGCCCATGTTGCGCAGGGTCATGGCCAGAAGGCCGGCGGTGACCTGCTCGCCGGAGGCGACCACGGTGTCGTATTCGTCGTCGGATGTCTCCAGGCCGATGGCGGCGGCGCCGGCGCCGTCGGTCCAGGCGACCAGCTCGTTGGTCTTTCCGGCCATGGCCGAAACCACGACCGCCACCGCCTTTCCGCCGGCCACCTCGGCGGCGACCAGAGCGGCGACCCGGCGGATGCGCTCGAGGTCGGCCACCGAAGTGCCGCCGAATTTCATCACCAGCCGGGACAAGAAGCGAGGCCCCCCGCGAAAGGCGCGGTTCTAACGACGCGGCGAGATGCGCACAACCAGAGCGGTCGCGTTGACCGGCGGGCGCAATTCGTTCAGCACGGCGCGGTGACCATCGCCGCCGCCCCGCACTCCAGCATCGACGCCGCCGAAGTCGCGCGGTTCTCGGCGCTGGCCGGCAAGTGGTGGGACTCCGACGGCGAGTTCGCGCCGCTGCATCGGTTCAATCCCGCTCGGTTGGGCTTCATCCGGGAACAATGCCTCGGCTGCTTTGGGCGGGACGCCAGGGCTCGGTCCCCGTTCGCGGGCTTGGGCCTGCTCGACGTCGGCTGCGGCGGCGGCCTTTTATGCGAGCCGATGGCGCGGCTGGGGTTCGCCGTCACCGGAATCGATCCATCGGCCGAGAATGTCGCGGCGGCCGGCGCCCACGCCGCCGACATGAACCTTTCGATCGACTATCGCGCCACGACCGCCGAGGACCTTCTCGCATCGGTGGAAGCGCGCTTCGACGTGATCCTCAACATGGAGGTGATCGAACATGTCCACGATCCCGGCCCCTTCCTGCGCGACTGCGCGCGCCTGCTCGCACCGGGCGGCCTGATGATCGTGGCCACCCTCAACCGCACCTTCAAGGCGCTGGCGCTGGCCAAGATCGGAGCCGAATATCTGCTCCGCTGGGTCCCCGCCGGCACCCACGACTGGCGCAAGTTCGTGACGCCGGAAGAGATTCGCGCCTTCCTGGACGGGGCGCCTTGCGAGGTCGCCGGGCCGTTCGGGATCACATACGATATCGTGACCGGCCGCTGGAACCGATCCCCGGACATCCGGGTGAACTACATGATGACCGTAAGGGCGGAGGGCCGCTGATGGGCTGGAAATCCTGCGCCATCCCCACCTCCGACTCCATGCAACCCTTGATCGATGCGTTCGAGGCGGTGTTCGTCACAGCCGGCTCACCGCCCGACGTGTTTCTGTGCGCCAGGACCGACCGGCCGAAGCGCGAGCAGGTGTTCCTGATCTCGCCCGCCGCCGCCGAATTGCCCGGCGTCGTCGCGCTCGCCCGATGGCGCGACGAGCCGGAGCCGTTCGCGCACCGCTGGCGCCCCCTCGTGCGGCGGGGCGATGGACCAACCCGGCTGGGGCTGGCTCTGCATCAATAGTCGTTTTCGCGTCGTGCGACGGAACCGGCCGGTCGGCGGCGTTCAAGGGCGACCCAATGGAAAAACCCCAACCGATGACCAGCCGAATTTTCGCCGGCGCCGTCGCCGCCTTCGTGATCCTGGCGACGAGCGCGGCGGGCGCCCAGCCGAATCCCGGCAGGCTCCGTCCCAACCAGGCGATGCGCCAGGCCTGCGCGACCGACGCCAAGACCTTCTGCGGCGACATCACGCCCGGCGGCGGGCGCCTGATGCAGTGCATGCGGGCGCACGCAGACAAGCTGTCGGCCGGCTGCCAGGACGCCGTCGCCCAGGCGCGCGCCGCCCACCGGGCGGCGCACCCGGCCGGCCAGGGCGAACAGCCGGCGCCGCCAAGGTAAACTGGCGGCGTCCTCCCTTAGTTGACTTCGGTCTTCTTCGGAGGTTCGGGCGGCAAAGGCGCGACGGGAACCCCGTCGGCCACCAGCGCCTCGACCTCCCTCGGTGAAGCTTCGCCATAGATGCCGCGTTCCTCGGCGGCGCCCTCGTGGATCGAGCGGGCTTCGGCGGCGAAACGGTCGCCGACGTAGTCGAAATTGTCGATGACGTGGCGGCGGACCCGGCCCATGGCCTCCATCATCATCGCCCGCATCCCCGGCGCCGGCGAGGCGACGCCGCGGGCCTTGGTCCCGGCGAGGGCGGGCGCCATGATCTGTTTGCGCACCGACTGGGAATCGCAGACCGGGCATGCCAGAAGGCCGCCGGCCGCCTGGCGATCGAAATCACCGGACTCGCCGAACCAGCCCTCGAAGCCATGCTCATGCTCGCAGATCAGGGCGTAGCGGATCATGGACCGGTGAAGGTTCGGGCGTTGGCCAGAGCCGGGATCGCGCGGCGCGCGGCGGCGACTTCGGCCAGATCGAGATCGGCGATCAGGGCGCAGGGGTCGTCGTGGTCGGCGATCGCCAGCACCTTGCCCCACGGCCCCACGGCCATCGACCGGCCCCAAGTGGCCCGCCCGTCCTCATGGACGCCGCCCTGGGTCGGAGCGAGCACGAACGAACCGGTTTCGATCGCCCTTGCCCGGAGCAACACTTTCCAGTGCGCTTCGCCGGTGGGCCGGGTGAAGGCCGAGGGCACGGTGAGGATCTCGGCGCCCGCGCGGGCAAGCGCGTTGTGCAGGACCGGAAAGCGCAGATCATAGCAGATCGTCAGTCCCAGGACGGCGCCGGCCGCCACGGCCACCACGGCGCGCTCGCCGGGACGGTAGCTGGCCGATTCGCGATGCCGCTCACCGGTCGGCAATTCGACGTCGAACATGTGTACCTTGTCATAGGTAGCGGCGACCGAGCCATCGGGCGCGATGACCATGGAACGGTTGGCGCAGCCGCCGTCCGCGCGCCGGATCAACGCCGAGCCGATCAGCAGCCAGATTTTCAGTTCGGCGGCCAGGGCGCGAAGGCCGACCACGGCTTCGTCGTGCTCGGCCGGGCGCATCGCCGCCATCAGGCGCCCCTGATCGCGCTGCAGGAGATTGGTTCCCTCCGGCGTGGCGACGAGAGTCGCGCCGGCCGCCGCCGCCTGGCGGATCAATGGTTCGGCGTGAGCCAGGGCGGCGGCCTGGCTGGCCGGCGTGCGGAGCTGAACGAGGCCGACGCGGAGCTTCATGCGGCGAGAAGGGCGTCAAGCTTGCCCTCTCGGTCGAGCTCGATCAGATCGTCGCAACCGCCGACGTGGATTTCGCCGACGAATATCTGCGGGAACGTGGTCGCGCCGCTGCGATCGACCATCTCGCGGCGCTTGTCCGGATCGAATCCCGCCTCGATCTCAAGCACCTCCACGCCCTTGCGGCCGAGCAGACCGAGGGCGCGGGCGCAGTAGCCGCAGAACGGACGGGTATAGATGGTGACGCGAGCCCGCGGGCCGGCTGCATCGTCTTGGTCCACGTCGATTTCCTTTCAGGCCGGCGGCGATCCGGAGACTTCGGAATATATGGGACCGGCGCGCCCTGCCGTCGAGCGCGGCGACATCTCCTTCACCCGCGCAATCACCGCGACATCGACGCGCGCGGCCCCAGCGGATTTCAGGGCGCGGCAACAGCCCTCGGCGGTGGCGCCGGTGGTGAGGACGTCATCGATCAGGAGGATTCGCCGCCCCGCGATCCTTCGCCGCCATCGCTCCGGGACGCTGAACACCCCCGCGACATTTCGCCGGCGCCCGGATCCCGACCTGCCACCCTGGCTCTGGGTGGCGCGGGTCCGGACCACGGGATCGGGCAGGTATCGCAGGCCGGCCAGCCTCGCCAGCGGCCGGGCGATCTCGGCGGCCTGATTGTAGCGGCGGCGCAGGAGGCGCCAATGGTGGAGCGGCACGGCCGTCACCGCGTCGAGTTCCGGCAGGAGGTCGGCGGCGGCGCGCGCGATCCAGCGCGCGAAGAGACCGGACAGATCGGTGCGGTCGGCATGCTTCAGCTTGAGGATCAGGTCGCGCGAATACTCGTCATAAAGGCAGGCGGCGCGGAGATGGTCGAAGGCGGCCCGTCGCGACTGGCAGTGGGCGCAAAGAGCGCCGATCCCCAGGTCGAATTCGAACGGCGCGCCGCAGAGATCGCAGAATGGGGCTTCGATGAAGGCGATGCGCGTCCAGGCGCCGGCGGTGAGACCGCGCGACTGGGTGGCGCCGGGAGCCCCGGGAGCTTCATCGAGCGCGCGCGGCGGCAGGGCCAGATCGAGCAGGCCCCGGCTCGCCCGGCGCAGGCCGGACAGCGATGGCCGGATGATTTCAAGTGTCGGCAATCGGCCCCGCGCCCTTTCTCTCGGACCCACAGCTTTGCACGGCTTGTCGGCCTGGGGTAGCTCTCGCGAGAGGACGCCATGAACGCCCCCGGCCAGATCTTCGATCGACTCCTGCACCGTCGCCGGCTCGACCGAGCCGCCGGGAGCGCCGGCGCGGCCGATTTCCTCCGCCGCCGGGCGGCGGAAGACTTGGCGGAGCGCCTCGCGCTGGTAAATCGACGGTTTCCGATCGCCTTGGAGATCGGCGCGCGCCACGGCGCCTTTGGACGCGTCCTCGCGCTCGGCGAGGCGATCGACAAGGTCGATCTTCTGGTCCAGAGCGACCTCTCCGCGGCCATGTTGAGCGGTCGGTCCGGCGCGCGCGTGGCCGCCGACGAAGTCCGCCTGCCTTTCGCACCCGGGAGCCTGGACCTCGTGGTTTCCTGTCTCGCGCTGCATTGGGTCGGCGACCTGGTGGGAGCGCTCATTCAGCTGCGCCGGGCGCTGAAACCCGATGGCCTGCTTCTGGTCGCCTTCCTCGGCGGATCGACGCTGATCGAGCTGCGCCGATCCCTTTTGGAGGGGGAGGCCGAACTCACGGGGGGCGCCGGTCCCAGGGTCTCGCCCTTCGCCGACGCGTTCGACGCCGCCGGCTTGCTGCAGCGGGCCGGATTTGCCCTGCCGGTGGTGGATATCGACAAGGTCGTTGTCCGCTACGATCATCCGCTGCAGCTCATCGCCGATCTGCGGGCGATGGGGGAGACGAACGTTCTCGTGGATCGTCCCGGGAAGCCCCTGACGCGGCGAAGCCTCGGCCGAGCGTGGGAAGTCTACGCGGACCGGTTTTCCGGCCCCGACGGCCGGATCTCGGCCACCTTCGAGATACTCACCCTCACCGGTTGGGCGCCGCATCCCGGCCAGCCGCGACCCCTGAGGCCCGGGTCGGCCAAGGTGCGGCTCGCCGACGCACTGGGCGCAGAGAAGGCTCTGGCGGAGCCCGCGCCGGACTGAGCGCGGGGTTCGGGCTCAGCTTGCCGCCGTGACCGCCGTGCTGATATTGTTGAATTTGGTGGTGACGTTGGTGGCGAAAAGCTGGACGCTGGCGACGATCACCAGAAAGATCAGGGCGACGATAAGCCCATATTCGACCGCGGTGGCGCCGCTCCGACAGGCGAGAAAGTCGCCGATCAGAGAAAATCGCGTAGAAAAGCGACGAGCGGCGCATCCGCCGGCGGCATCGGATAGCCCGCCAGCCCGTCCGGCTTCACCCATGTCACGGCCTCATGTTCCCGCGCCCGCGCAAAGCCCGTCCAGCGCCGGCACAGGTAGAGTGGCATGAGCAAGTGAAACGAATCGTAACCGTAACTGGTAAACGCAAAGGGGGCGAGGCAGGCATGGGTGACCGATATGCCCAGTTCTTCCTCCATCTCCCTGATCAGGGCCGCCTCCGGGGTCTCGTCGGCTTCAACCTTACCGCCGGGAAACTCCCACATCCCTGCCAGATCTTTACCCTTTGGCCGCTTTGCGATCAGAACCCTGCCGTCGATATCGACGAGGGCGCAGGCGACGACGAGAACGATCTTGGGCAAGGGGGAATTTCCGTCCTGAAGCGCGCCGCCCGGCTGTGGCCAATATAGCCCACCGCTTCGCAGGAACAGGCATCTTCGGTTGACTTCGCGGTCGCGAGCGCCGATGTGCGCTTCACGCAGCCGCGTTGCGGCGGCGTTATGGCGCTCCAGCCGCGTGAGGGATTTCCGGTGCTTCGGGTATCCCGCCTGTCGAGCGCCCATAGAGACTCTGAGCCGATCGCCCGGCCACGCGGGGCGCTCCCCATGCAATCGATCGCCCCGGCGGAGCCCTCGGAGGACGCGAGCGCCCGCCCCGCGCGCGTTCTCCCAAAGTGAAAGTTCAACCACCCGTGACTCATTTCAACGATCTCGGCCTCGCCAAACCCCTGCTCAAGGCGCTCACCGAGGAAGGCTATAGCGAGCCGACGCCGATCCAGGCGCAGGCCATCCCCACCGTCCTCACCGGACGTGATCTGCTGGGCATCGCCCAGACCGGCACCGGCAAGACCGCCGCCTTTGCGCTGCCGATCCTCCATCGCCTGGCGGCTGACCGGAAGCCCGCGCCGCGGCGGGGCTGCCGCGTCCTGGTCCTCACCCCGACGCGCGAACTGGCCAGCCAGATCGCCGAGAGCTTCCGCGTCTATGGCCGTCACCTCGGCTTCACCGTCGCCGTGGTCTTCGGCGGCGTGAAGTACGGACCGCAGATTCGCGCCCTGGCGGCGGGCGTCGATGTGCTGGTGGCGACCCCGGGCCGGCTCATCGACCATCTAAACGAGAAGGTGGCCAATCTCTCGGGCGTGGAGACATTCGTGCTCGACGAGGCCGATCAGATGCTCGACCTCGGCTTCCTGCCGCCGATCCGGCGTATCGTGGCCACCCTGCCCAAGCAGAGGCAGAACCTGTTCTTCTCGGCGACCATGCCCGGCGAAATCGGCAAGCTCGCCCACGATCTGCTGGTCGATCCGGCCAAGATCTCCGTCGCCCCGGCGGCGACCACCGTGGTGCGCGTCGAACAGCGGATTCTGTTCATCGAAACCGATCGCAAGCGCCAACTTCTGGCTGAACTCTTCGCCGAGGCCAAGATGAGCCGGGCGCTGATCTTCACCCGCACCAAGCGCGGCGCCGACCGGGTGGCCAAATATCTGACCGGAGCCGGCATCGACGCCGACTCGATCCACGGCGACAAATCGCAGGGCCAGCGTGAGCGCGCGCTCGCCGCCTTCAAGGCCGGGACCGTCAACGCCCTGGTGGCCACCGACATCGCCGCCCGCGGCATCGACGTCGATGGCGTGACCCACGTCGTCAACTACGAACTGCCCAATGTGCCGGAAGCCTATGTCCACCGCATCGGACGCACGGCCAGAGCGGGCGCGGACGGCGCGGCGATCAGCCTGGTCAGCGACGACGAGCGCTCGCTGCTTCGCGACATCCAGAAGCTCACCCGGCAGACCATCCCGGCCTGGGACCGTCGCAACGACCGCGCCCTGGGCGCCCTGGCCGCCGTGGAGAAAACGAGCATGCCCGAGCGCGCGCCGACGAAGAGGACCCATGGCGGGCGTGGCGACGGGGGGCGCGCGGGCCGGGGCGGAGGGAACGGCGCACGTTCGGCAGGGCGCCCGAACGGCGCCCAGGCGAACGGCGGTCGCAACCGCCGCCGCGGGCGCCCCGCGAACGGCGCGGCGCCGCGGTCGCCGAGCGGCGGCGGCCAGCGGTCCATCGCCTCGACCCAGCCGGCGGCCCGCTGGAGCCCCGTGGACTAGTCGCGGTCCGCCACTCCCCCTTCACGGGAGGGTGGCGATACCCCCTATGACCGGTAATCACCGTTGATCTCGACGTAGCGCTTGGTGAGATCGCAGGTCCACATCACCGCGCGGCCGCGGCCGACGCCGACGTCGATGGCGACCTCCAACTCGGCGTTCTTCATGTAGGCGCTCATCGCTTCCTCGCGGTAGTCCCGCGCCACGACCCCGTCGCGGGCCGCGAACAGTTCACCGAACTTGACGCTGAGCCGCTCACGCTTGATCGGCTCGTCGGCGCGGCCGACGGCCATGACGATGCGGCCCCAATTGGCGTCCTCGCCGGCAAACGCGGTCTTGACCAGCGGGCTCTCGGCGACGGTGCGGGCGATCTTCCTGGCCGAGGCGTCGCTCTTGGCCCCGGTCACGGTGATGGCCACGAACTTCGAGGCCCCTTCGCCGTCGCGGACGAGTTGCTGGGCGAGATTCAGCAGCACGCCTTTCAGGGCGGCGCTGAAATCGGCCAGGCGCGTGTCGGCGGGACGCGCGATCAACGGCGCGTTGCAGCGGCCGGTGGCGAAGACCAGCAGGGTGTCGTTGGTCGATCGGTCACCGTCCACCGTGACGGCGCCCAGGGTCGCCCGGGCATGGAGATCGACCAGGGCCTGCAGCGCCCTGGGCTCGATGGCCGCGTCGGTGACCACGAAGGCCAGCATCGTCGCCAGGTCCGGAGCGATCATTCCCGAGCCCTTGGCGATGCCGGCGATGCGCACCGCCGAGCCGTCGATCGACGCCTCGGCGAAGGCGCCCTTGGGAAAGGTGTCGGTGGTGGCGATGGCGCGCGCCGCCTTGAGCCAGGCGCCAGGGGCCAGGGTTGCCGCCGCCGTGGCGAGCGCGCCGTTCACCTTGCCGTCGTCAAGCAGGACCCCGATCACGCCGGTGCTGGCCAGCATGATCTCGCGCCGCTGGGCGCCGAGCGCCTTGGCGGCGGCGGCGGCGACGCGCCCAGCGGCCCTGGCGCCGGCCTTGCCGGTGAAGGCGTTGGCGCAGCCGGCGTTGGCCACCAGGCCGCGCACGCCCCTGCCCTTGGACACCTTGAGCGCGGCCCGGCACCAATCGACCGGGGCCGAGCCGACCGCATGACGGGTGAACAATCCGGCGCAGGTCGTTCCTTCGGCGAGGCGCATCAACAGCACGTCATCGCGATCGCCGGGATACAGTCCGGCGCGGCCGACGGCGAGTTCGACGCCCGCCACCGCGGGCATGTCGGGGAAGGGGACCGCAAGGGGGGAAATCAGCAT
>DASRLN010000049.1:0-7027 GCA_035648435.1 Caulobacteraceae bacterium | reverse complement strand
CAGATCGACGAGCCGCTGACCGTCACCTCTTCCACCCAGGCGGTGGTCTGGAACGCCACCGTCGATCCCTTCGGCACGGCGACCATCACCGGCACACCGGCCACCCCGCTCGACATGCGCCTGCCGGGGCAGTCGTTCCAGCTGGAGGCCGACAGCCTCCACCAGAACCACTGGCGGGACTACGACCCGATCCTGGCCCGCTACCTCCAAGCCGACCGACTTGGCATCGACGCCGGGCAGAACGTCTATGCGTATGTCGATGGGGATCCGCTGAATCGCGTCGATCCCGAGGGGCGCTGGTCGTTCACGGCTTCAGCCTTCGGCGGCTATGGAGGGGGTGTGACTTTCGGAGTCGATCAGGGGCCGGGCGGTGGGGCGTTCATCACCGGGATGGTTGGCGCCGGATTGGGTGGAGACCTCAGCTTTGATCCGAACGGCGGCGCCCCAGGGGCATACCCCGGTCCAAATCCGAATTGTCCCACCGCCCAGCGAGAGGGCGGCTATAGGGCGCCCAGAGTGCGGGCCACGCCAAGGCCCGCGCGGAAAGGCAGTGGTGGGGCAGTCTCACCGTAATCTTCGGATCGGTTCTCGGCCGCAGACGACAGGCAATGCCAATCCTACGGCCTCGAGCCTGGGACGGAATCCTACGTCCATTCCACGAGCCGTCCACACCTTCGCGTTCGCCCAGCATTCGTGTTATACGCCTTACTCGCCTAATCGGAAACACCCTCATGCGCACCTTCACCACCGTCGAGTTGCTTCGCGACCTGCCGAGCGTCACGGAGGCGGTGGCCAGGGGGCCGGTGGCCATCACCCGCCATCGCAAGCCGCGCTATGTGATCATGGCCATGGAGGACTTCGCGCGCCTGAGTGGCGTCCGCCACGCGCGGGAGGTCTACCTCACCGGTGACCTTCCCGATGACGTCCGGGCCGAACTGAGCGAGGGCCTGGCGGCGACGATCGCGGACCTCGGCGGCGATGGCGCTTGAGGTCCCGCCTCGCGGAGCGGTCTTCGAGTACCCTTACCGATGGGCGGAGGAGGCGGCGCAGGGCGCCTCGCCGGACGGACGAAAGGATCGGACGGTCTGTCTGATCCTCGCCGTGGCCCTCTCGCGGGCTCGCCACGTGCTCTATCTGCTCGCGGTGAGCTCCAAGGCGCCGCGAGAAGGACAGGTCGCGCCCCGCGTTTCCGAGACCGAGCGCCATCGCGTCGGTTTGAACCGCTACCCGGAGGCGTGGGTCTACATCAGCGAGTTCAACCGCGACGTGGCCGAGGAGTCGTTCTATTTCGAGCCCCACGCCCGCCGCCTGGGGGTTTTCAGCCCGGCGTTCGTCCTCCGCGTCGCGCGAGAGCTGGCCTCCAAGATCAGCCTCGGAACGGCCCGCTCGGTGGACCGGGGGGATTGACCGCCCGCGCCCCCGTCTCCTCCGAGGCGACCGGCGGTTCGATTCCCCGTGGTGACCGGTACTCCTGTCACCATACCTTGTCCTGTGCCTGCCCAACGGCCGCGACCAGAACGACAACGCCGCGCGTGTGGAGGCGCTGGGGCTCGGACGGGCGCTATCGCCCGAGGCGCCGCCGGCCGAGATCGGGGCCGCGATGGTGTCCAAGCCAGGTGTGAAGGTACTGGCGAAACTCTCCCAGCGAGACGCCCGTCTCCGGGATCTCCACCTTGAGCGCCTCGCCCCAGTTGTTGCTGTAGCTGCCCGGATCGCGGTTGCTGGCGGTCTGCCTCTGCATCGTCACGAGGTTGTCGAGCACCTGTTTGGCGATGACCTGCCCGGTCAGGCCGCGCGCGGCGAGATCGGGCGGGGCGGAAAAGGCCTCGACCACCAGACCGTGATCGTGCTCGGCGTCCCAGGCCATGACTAGGACGCCGACGGCGAGTCCCGTGCCGATCAGGATGAAGAATGCCTGAAACGCCAGCCTCATTCGCTCGCCCAGGCGTCGCAGCTTCAGATGAGAGAGCTGGACCTCCCGCTGTTCGTGGAGGTGCTCCGCCTGGAGTCTCACCAGCGCGGCTTGATCCCGGAAGTAGGCCGAAGCCTCGGCGGCCAGAGCCGGATCGGTCTTCGCGGCCTCCATCGCCATGGCCCCGGCGGCGGCGTCCAGCGAAGCCGTCGCGACGGCGGGCTCGCCCTCGGCCGGCCCGTCATTGCCTCCGAGCACACCGCCCAGAAGCCTGTTCTCAGCCATGACTGTCCCCGAACCTAGGCGTCACCCTGGGCCAGGACGACGCCGGTTGCAATGGCGAAGCCTAAGAGCGCGGGAACGCCCGCCAGCTATTTAAGGATGCGGCGCGCCTGGCGAAGCTCAACCCAGGCTGGAGCATATTTGAGCGCCTCGTCGTACTTCGCGCGAGCGTCTTGCCGTCGTCCCTGCCTGACCAGCAAATCCCCCAGAGCCTTGAGGGGGTCGGCAAAGTGCGGAGCCTTGGCGTTGGCGCTAACGAGGTCGGCTTGCGCAGCGGCGTAGTCGCCGGTGTTCATCTCGAAAATCCCTCGGTGGAGATAAATCATCGGCAGGTCGGGGACGGCGCGCAGGCCCTCGGCCCAGACGCGTCTGGCGCCGGCGGCATCGCCCGACTGGGCGAGAACATCACCATGCATGGCGTAGCAACGCGACCATTGCCCGCCTGCCTTGAACACCTTTTCCGCCTCTGCAACGACAAAACACGGCGACATGATGCGTATAGATCATCTGAATGAACGCGAGCCGTATTGACCTTCCAGTGCTCGTAGTTTGCCCCGCGCACGTCTTCCCGAGTTCGGCTCCCGTCGATCCAGGAACACCGCCGTTCGACGTGGCCGCGCCCGGGCGCGGCCATTGCACGGTTTGCGTTCTTGGGTGGCCGGGACTGACGCCCGGCCATGACGGTTTCGTGGGGGGATCATCGTAGTACCCGGCTGGCGGACGGGGTCGGATCGGCGACGCTTTTCCTGGAGCGTTCCGGTGGCGAGGCCCGGATGTCGGCGAGGCGCGTCAGCGCCGCCGCACTTTCTTGACGATGGCGGAGAAGTTGAGGAGGGGCCGGCCGTCGGTGGCGACGAGGCCGCGGATGAAGACCAGGGCGCCGCCGGCGCGGATGACCTCGCCGGTGGCTTCGATGCGGTCGCCGGCCCTGGCGGCGTCGATGAATTCGGCGTTGAGCGAGGCGGTGACCGAGCCGGAGTCCTTCAGTTCGCCGGCGGCGATGCAGAACAGCGCGTAGTCGGCGAAGGTCAGCAGGCAGCCGCCGTGCATGAAGCCGCCGCCGTTCATGTGCTTGACCTCGGCGCGGAAGGCGCACACCGCGCGACCGTCCTCGTCCCGACGGTAGTAGAAGGGCCCCGAGAGCAGCTCGTAGGGATCGGAACTCCAGATCCGCCAGCCGGCCCACTCGCCCTCGCTGATCTCGATCGGAGTCCAGGGGGCCGCCGCGTCGCCACCGTCCATGGCGCCTTCCTTCCTGTGGGCTGAGAGGGTTTGCCGGACGTCCGGCCCCCCTTAAGGTCGCGCCGGCCTAATGCTTTGGCCGGAAGGATGATGCAAGCCATGGCGCTCGATGCCGACACCCGCGAACAGCTGATCGACACCGTCCGCCGCTTCGTCGCCGAGCGGCTGCGACCGCTGGAAGCCCGGGTTGCCGAAGACGACGCCATCCCCGAGGATCTGCTCGCCGAGATGCGGGCGCTGGGCCTCTACGGCCTGTCGATCCCCGAGGAGTTCGGCGGTCTCGACCTCTCCATGGAGGACGAGTGCCTGGTGGCCATCGAGCTCGGCCGCACCAGCCCGGCGTTCAGGTCGGCGTTCGGGACCAATGTCGGCATCGGCAGCCAGGGCCTGGTGATGTTCGGCACGCCGGCGCAGAAGTCCAGGTGGCTCCCGGGCATCGCCTCGGGCCAGATCGTCACCTCCTTCGCCCTCACCGAGCCTGAGGCGGGTTCCGACAGCGCCGCGGTCCAGACCCGCGCCGTGCGCGATGGCGACCATTACGTGCTCAACGGCGCCAAGCGGTTCATCACCAACGCCGACAAGGCCGGCCTGTTCACGGTCATGGCCCGCACCGATCCGCAGGTGCGCGGGGCGGGCGGGGTCTCGGCCTTCCTGGTTCCCCGCGATCTTGCCGGGCTTTCGATCGGCAAGCCGGAACGCAAGATGGGCCAGCACGGCGCCCACATCTGCGACGTGGTCTTCGAGGATGTCCGCGTGCCGGCCGAAAACCGCCTGGGACGGGAAGGGGAGGGGTTCAAGGTCGCCATGCAGGTGCTCGACCGCGGCCGCCTGCATATCTCCGCGGTCTGCGTGGGGGTCGCCGAGCGGTTGATCGTGGACATCGTGGCCTATGCTTCCGAACGCCGGCAGTTCGGGCAAGCCATCGCCGGCTTCCAGCTGATCCAGGGGATGATCGCCGATTGCAAGACCGAAACCATGGCCGCCCGCGCCCTGACCCTGGAGACCGCCCGCAAGCGCGACGCCGGGGCCGGCGTGACGCTGGAGGCGGCGGCGGCGAAGTATTTCGCCTCGGAGATGGTCGGGCGGGTCGCCGACCGGGCGGTGCAGATCTTCGGCGGGGCCGGCTACGTCGCCGACCACGGCATCGAGCGTCTCTACCGCGACGTGCGCATCTTCCGCATCTACGAAGGCACCAGCCAGATCCAGCAGGTGGTGATCGCGCGCGAGACGATGAAGCGCGGAGGGTAAGGGGGGCGGGGCGATCGGGCGCACGAAACCCCATCGACCGGCGTCCCGCGGGCCCGGCCATGGGCCTGGCCGCGCCACGACCCTCAGGTTTCGATGGCCGCCGAGAGCCGGCCCATGAACCAGTCGAGGCCGGCGTCCGCCGCGCCGGCCCGCCGCACCGCCTGTACGGTGAAGCGGAACGGCCGGAACGGCGGCTCCAGCACCCGCAGGCCCAGGCGGGCGGCGTAGCGCACGGCCAGGCTGCGCGGGCAGTCGGCCATGGCGTCGGTGCCGGCGACGATCAGCATCGCCGTCTCCCACAGGCTGACATAGGCGTGGGTGCGGATCACATCGGGGCCGGGAAGGGCGCCGTAGGTCGCATCGACGGCCGCCCGGTCGATGGGCGATTCGTCGGCCAGCGCGCCGTCCGGGTTGCCGACGAAGATGTGCCCGGCGGTGGCGTAGGTCGCCCCGTCAATGCGCCCGCCGGTCACCAGCGGATGGCCCTGGCGGGCGATCACGCAGTAGTCGTCGTCGAACAGGCGGCTGGCAGCCAGCGTCGGCGGAATCTGGTGAAAGACGCCCAGCGCCACATCCACCTCGCCGCGCCGCACGGCTCTCAGCGCATGGTCCAGTACCGCGTAGCGGGTCGAGAACGTCGCCAGCGGCGCCTCCTCGCGAAACATCTCCGTCAAGGCCGGCCCGACCAGGCTCTCGATCGGCTGCGCGCAGGCGACCTTGAAGCGCCGGCGCGTCCCCCGCGGATCGAAGGCCGCCTCGCCGCCCACGGCCTGGCCGATCGCCTCGATCAGCGCCTCGATGCGCGGGCCGAGCTCGAGCGATCTCTGGGTCGGCTCCAGCCCATGTGGCCGGCGAATGAACAGCGGATCGTCGAAAACCTCGCGCAAACGGGCGAGGGCATGGCTGATGGCCGAGGGGCTGAGGCCCAGCTGGCGGGCGACAGCGCTGGCCTGACGCCGCGCCAACAGTTCGCGGAAGATCAGCAGCAGCCCGCCGTCCAGCTTTCTGATTTGCAGTTGATCGAATTCACGCATCAACTGAATTCAGTATGCCGAGCCGACCTCGCCGTCTAGCCTTCGCGCGCCGGATGGAGGCGGCGCAGCATGATCGAGGCTCCGGATGAACGGCATCGGCGATTCGATCAGCTGCGGGGGCGCCAGGCGGCTTGGTTCGATTCCGGACCCGGCCTGTTCATCCTCGGCCGGATGGGGGAGGCGCGCGCCTGGCTGAGCGATCCGAGCCAGTGGAAGGACGCCGACCAGGCGGAGGAAGACTCCCTGATACGCCGGTTCAAGCCGGCGGACATGAACCGCCCGGGCGATCGCGACAGCGGCCTGGGCTGGATGGACGACCCCGACCACGCCCGCGTGCGCCGTCCGATCCAGGCCGCCTTGGCGCGACGCATGGCGGGGTTGAAGCCGGCGGTGGAGGCGATTGTCGCCGCTCGGCTGGAGCGGCTCGATCCGTCCGGCTTCGATGCGCTCGCCGAGTTCGCGGCGCCGATCCCGGTCGCGGTCATCGGCCTGTTGTTCGGCGTCGACACCAGCGATTTTCCGCGCTTCCGCGCCTGGTCCGAGGGGGTTCTGAAGGTCTTCGATCCCAACCCGACCAAGGCCGGCGTCGCGGCGGGGACAGCGGCCGTCGAGGGCATCTGCGACTACCTCGACGCGGCCATGGCCGATCGGCGGCGCGCACCCACCGATGACCTCATCTCCGATCTGCTCGCCGAGCAGGCGGCCGCCGGGGCCCTCAGCGACAGCGAGATTCGCGTCAATTGCTTCAACCTGATCCTGGGCGGCAACGTCACCACCGCCGACCTGATCGCCAACGGCGTCGATCTGCTGCTGCGGCATCGGGCGCAGCTCGCCCGGCTCAGGGCGGATCCCGGCCTCATCGCCTCGGCCGTCGAGGAGATCCTGCGATTCGAGCCGCCGACGGAGGGGAGCCAGCGCGTCGCCTCCCGCGACCAGGACCTCGCCGGTTGCCCCATCCGCAAGCGGCAGGTGGCGGCGGTGATGATCCCGGCGGCGAACCGCGATCCGGCGGTGTTTGCCGACCCCCACCGTTTCGACATCGCCCGCCGCGACGGCCCGCACATCAGCTTCGGCGCCGGCGCCCACATCTGCATCGGCGCGCCGCTGGCCAGGCTCGAGGCGCGGGTGGCGATCGCCGCTCTCCTCAAGCGCTTCCCCGCGCTTCGACTGGCGAACCCGGACGCCCCGCCGCGCTGGCGTTCCTCGCCCTTCTTCCGGGGCCTCGAGACGCTGCCGGTGATCGCCGCCGCGTCTGGCGTCGGCGGCTGGCGCACGCAGCCCCTCGCGGCCAGGCCCTGACGCCCATGGT
>DASRLN010000048.1:0-2527 GCA_035648435.1 Caulobacteraceae bacterium | reverse complement strand
GGCCGCGGTCGCTTCGCCCGCCTTCGCCGCGCCGGCGCCGGTGGTCACCATGCTCGGCGATTCGATCACCGCGGGCTATGGCCTGCCCGCCGCCGCCGCCCTGCCCGCGAGACTGCAAGTGGCTCTGGCCCGTCTGGGGATCGCGGCGCGGGTCAGGGGCGCCGGCGTTTCGGGCGACACCAGCGGTGGCGGCCTCGGCCGGCTGGATTTCTCCGTCCAGCCGGACACCTCGGTCTGCGTGGTCGCCCTCGGCGGCAACGACCTCCTCCAGGGCCTCGACCCGAAGGCGATGCGCGCCAATCTCGGCCGCATCGTCGCCCGCCTGGAGGCGCGCCGGATCAGGGTGGTATTGGCCGGCATCGCCGCGCCTCCCGCCATTGGCCGGGCCTACGCCCGCGACTTCGACGCCGTCTTTCCCGCCGTCGCCCACGCCCATGGGGCGGCGCTCTATCCCAACCTCCTGGCCGGGGTCGCCCGGGATCCGGGGCTCAACCAGCGCGACGGCATTCATCCCAACGCCGCCGGCGTCGATATCATCGCCGCCCGCCTCGCCCCAGTGGTCGCGCGGGCGCTGAAATCGCGCCGATGATCCGGCTGTTCGCCGCTATCGCGGTTCCCGACCACATCGCCCAGAGGCTCGCCCACATGCGGATGGCCTTGCCCGGCGCGAATTGGCGGCCGCAGAGCGCCCTGCACATCACCTTGCGCTTCTTCGGCGATATCCCCGAGAACCGGGCCGACGATCTCGACGCCGAGCTCTCGGTGGTGGGCGGCGCGCCGTTCGATGTGACCCTGGCCGGGGTCGGCGCTTTCGCCGACGGGGCCGAAATTCACGCGATCTGGGCCGGAGTGGTCGAAACCGAACCGCTGCGGCGCCTGGCAAAGCGCTGCGAGGCCGCCGCCCGGCGCTCGGGGCTGAAGGCCGACACCCGCGGCTGGCGGCCGCACGTCACTCTGGCGTGGCTCCGCGGCGCCGATCCGGCCCGCGTCGCCGCCTGGGTGCAGAGCCAAAACCTGATGAAGTCGCCGCCTTTCCGGGTCGGCGCCTTCGGCCTCTACTCCAGCTGGCGCGGCGAAGACGGTTCGTTCTACCGCCTGGAGCGATCCTATCCCCTAGGCTGAGACGGACGTGGCCCGTCGGGGCGCGATTTCAGTTGACCGTCAGAGCGACGGACGCCGAGGCGATGCCGTTGGCGATCACCACCAGGCTGGAGGCCCCGGCCTCGGCCGCCATCGGTACGTCGAACTGGGTCCGCACCGTGGCCGATCCGGTGGCCACGGCCATGGTCGAGTGGTCGTGGGTGCGGGCGTAGACGACATGGCCCGTGGCCGTGTTGGCGATCCGCACGAGCGGGAAATTGGTCGAGCTGTTCAATTCGTCGCCATAGGAGGCGCCCTGCGAGAGGCCGTTGAACTGGGTTCCCGAGATCGGATAGGTAGAGCCGCGCGTCACCGCCGGGGGGAACGCGCTGATCGTCGGCGCCCAGGCGGCATTGGACGCGCCCGTCGGGGTGTAGAGACGAACACTGAAGCCGCCAACGAGCACCAGCACCTGGCCCGACGGCAGGGGCAGCAGGAAGACAGCCGGCGCCCCCCTGGGCGAGGCTTGAGCCGCGACGGTCTGCGTCAGGTTGGCGCCATCGAATTCATAGAGAGCGGACGAGACGCCGGCGACCAGGACATTGCCGTCGGTCAACAAGGCCGCGCTCGAATCCCCCGCGTTGTCGCCACCCGGAAAGTCCGGCCCCGCCGCCCAGGCGCCCGGGTCGGAAATGTTGACGCCGGGCGTGTAGATCGCGGTGTGCCCGGTCTGGCCAGAGGACGCCGATCCGGTCGCGAACACCGCGCCATTGGGCCGCAGGATCGCCGGCCCGATCTCCCCTGGCGGAAAATAGGTCCCCGTCGGCCCGGGGCCATAGGTGACGCCGCCGACGGTTTGCATTGGGGCGGGGCCGTAGGTCAGGCCGCCGGGGCTATCGGTCGGCGAGATCAGGCTGGCGGGCGTGACCCCATCACTCACCCACTGACCGAGGCTGGGCGCATAATGTTCGGCATGGGGCGAATTGGCCAGGTCGATGGTCAGCAGATTGCCGCTGGGTAGAAGGGTGAAGCCTTCTTCGGCGAAGTTGTCGGCCTTGCCCGCGGCGGGCAACTGCGACCAGCTCAGGCTGGCGGGATCCAGAGACCACATCTGCTTGTCCAGCTTCGTGCCGTAGACGAACTGGCCGCCCGGCATGATCACGCTGGCCACATCGCCGATATAGGCCTGCCCGGGGGGCGGGGCGATCATCGTCCATCTGTCGGCCGCGGGGTCATAGACGGCGGACATATTGGTCAGGCCGGAGGGCGCGAAGGGCAAGGCGTAGTTGTTCTGGTTGTACTCGCCGCCGACGAAGACGACGCGTCCGTCGGCGAATACCGCCGACGCTCCCGCATAGGGCGCATAGCCCGCGGGCGGCGAACTTATCTGGGTCCAGGTTCCGTTTTCGTAGTCGCCGTTCGCATCGGGCGTGAGGCGGTAGAAGAG
>DASRLN010000047.1:0-20630 GCA_035648435.1 Caulobacteraceae bacterium | reverse complement strand
CCCGAGGAGTTCGCCCGCCGCGTCAAGAAGCTCACCAGCCTCGGTCTGGAGGTCGAGATTCTCGGCGAGAAGGAGATGAAGAAGCTCGGCATGGGCGCGCTTCTCGGCGTCGGCCAGGGCAGCGTCCGCGAGAGCCAGCTCGCCGTGATCCAGTGGAAGGGGGCCAAGGATCCTGCCGCCCAGCCGGTCGCCTTCGTCGGCAAGGGGGTCTGTTTCGACACCGGCGGCATCAGCCTCAAGGGCGCCGACGGCATGGAGGAGATGATCACCGACATGGGCGGGGCGGCCGCCGTCACCGGCCTGATGTACGCCCTGGCCTCGCGCAAGGCCAAGGTCAACGCCGTCGGCATCCTCGGCCTGGTGGAGAACATGCCGGGCGGAAACGCCCAGCGGCCCGGAGACGTGGTGACCACCATGTCCGGCCAGACCGTCGAGGTGATCAACACCGACGCCGAGGGCCGCCTGGTCCTGGCCGACGCCATCTGGTACTGCCAGCAGCGCTTCAAGCCCAGGTTCATCGTCGATCTGGCTACCCTCACCGGCGCGATCATCGTCTCGCTCGGCAAGGACATCGCCGGCTTGTTCAGCAATAACGATACCTTGGCCGACAACCTTCTGGCCGCCTCCAAGGCCAGCGGCGAGCCGCTGTGGCGCATGCCGATGCCGGCCCAGTACGAGAAGCAGATCGATAGCCAGGTCGCCGACATGAAGAACGTCGGCACGCGCCATGGCGGCTCGATCACCGCCGCCCTGTTCATCCAGCGGTTCGTGAACGACGTGCCGTGGGCCCATCTCGACATCGCCTCGACCGCCTGGAAGCCGGCCTCGACCAACCCCATCATCCCCAATGGCGCCAGCGGCTTCGGCGTCCGGCTCCTCGACCGGCTCGTGGCCGATTCCTACGAAGGGTGAGCCACGCGGGCTGCGAGCTATGGTTCTATCATCTCGAGCGCTCGACCCTGGACCAGGTCCTCCCGGAGCTTCTCGAAAAGACCCTGGCGCGCGGCTGGCGGGCTCTGGTGCGCGCCGCCGGGCAACCCAGGGTCGATCATCTCGACGCCTGGCTGTGGAGTTACCGCGACGACAGCTTCCTGCCGCACGGCGTGGACGACGAGCCGGCCTCGGCGCTTCAGCCCATCCTCATCACCACCGGCCAACCGAACACCAACGCCGCCCAGGCCCTGTTCATCATCGACGAGGCCGAACCGGGCGATATCTCTGACTTCGAGAGGTGCATTCTGATCTTCGACGGCAACGATGATTCGGCCCTCGCCGGCGCCCGGCGCCGCTGGTCGGCGTTCAAGATGGGGGGCGCGGCGGTGACCTACTGGCGCCAGGGAGAGGCTCGCGGCTGGGAGCGGCAGGGATGAGGAAGACGATCCTGGCCTTGGTTCTGGGGCTGGGGGCCTGCGCGGCCCCGGCGAGCAACCGGCCCTACGCGCCGCCGGCCGCCACCTATGCGCCGCCGCCGGCGCCCTACGCGCCGCCGACCGCCAGCTATGCGGCGCCGCGCCAGGACTACGCGCCCGCCACGCCGGAACACCACGATCGCTGCGGCGCCGACCAGCTCCAGTGGCTCGTCGGCCGCTCCCGGACGGAGATCCCGATCCCGCTCGAGCCCGGCCGTCGGCGAGTGCTCTGCGCCACCTGCCCGATGACCCGCGAGAACAATGAATTCCGCCAGACGATCCTCTACGACGCCGCTAGCGGCAAGGTGACCTCGGTCGCCTGCGACTGACCGGTCAACGCGCCGACGTGGCCTGTTCCAGGGCCTCCGCCGCCGCCAGCCACTCCGCCTCCGCTCGCGCCAGACGGGCGGCGGCCCTGGGGCCGGTGTCCCCGCTCCGCTTGGCCAGCGCGGCCTCGGCCTCGGAGAGTCGCGTTCGCAACAGGGAGGTCGGGACCCTCTTTGCTGGCGCACGTCCGGAAATGCGCGCTCGCTCGAGAATCTTCCTGGCGTAGTCGTCCATGTCGCCGTCGAAGGGCTTCACCGTGTGCCGATCGACGAGCCACAGGCGGTCGGCGACCAGTTCCATGAGCGAACGATCGTGGGTGATGAGGATCACCGCCCCCTCGTAGTCGTTGAGCGCCTCGGTGAGCGCCCGGCGGCTGTCGATGTCCAGGTGATTGGTCGGCTCGTCGAGGATCAGCAGGTGGGGCCGCTCCATGGCCACGAGGTTGAGCAGCAGGCGGGCGCGTTCGCCGCCCGAGAGGTTGGCCACGGTGGTCTCGACCTTCTCCACGGTCATGCCGAAGCGCGCCAGGTGAGCGCGTCGCTGTCCTTCGGTGGACTGCGGCAAGGCGCGGCGGATGATCGCCAACGGCGTATCGTCGGGATCGAGCGCCTCGATCTGGTGCTGGTGGAACCAGCCGACCTTCATCCGCCGATCGCGGTGGACATGGCCGGCGCTGATCGCCAGGTCGCCGGCGATCATCCGCGCGAAGGTGCTCTTGCCCGATCCGTTCACGCCCAGCAGGCCGATCCGATCGTCGAGGTCGAGGCGCAGGTCGAGATGGCGCAGCACCGGGGGGCCGCCATAGCCGACCTCGGCGGCCTCAAGGCGGACGAGAGGCGGGGCGAGGGGGCGGATCGGCGAGGGCAGCAGGAAGGGGGCGACATGGTCCTCCACCGCCGGCGGCGCGGCCTCCAGCCTGGCGATCATCTTCATCCGCGACTGCGCCTGGCGCGCCTTGCTGGCCGTCGCCCGGAAGCGATCGACGAACGCCTGCATGTGCGCCCGCCTGGCTTCGATCTTGGTCCGCGTCGCCGCCTGCAGGCGCAGTTTTTCGGCGCGCTGATGTTCGAACGACGAAAACCCGCCGGTATAGAAGTCCAGCCGCCCCTCGGTGAGGTGCAGGATGGCGTCCACCGAGTGGTCGAGCAGTTCGCGGTCATGGCTGATGATCAGCGCCGTCTTGGGGTATTTCCGCAGGCGCGCCTCGAGCCACAGGGCGCCCTCAAGGTCCAGGAAGTTGGTCGGTTCGTCGAGCAGGAGGAGGTCGGGTTCGGCGAACAGCGCCGCCGCCATGGCCACCCGCATGCGCCAACCGCCCGAGAACTCGGCCATCGGGCGGGCGAGGTCGGCGGTCGAAAATCCCAGGCCGGCAAGGATTTCCGAAGCCCGCGCCGGGGCCCGGTCGGCGTCGATGGCGCTCAGCCGGGCGTAGATTTCACCCAGGTGCTCGGGGTCGGCGGTCTCCAGTTCCGTCGTCAGGCGGTCGCGTTCGGTGTCGGCCGTCAGCACGGTTTCGAGCAGGGGCGTGGGCGTGGCCGGATGTTCCTGGTCCACCGCCCCGATACGCGCGGCCCGCGGCAGGTCGATCTCGCCCCCGTCCGGCGAAAGGCCGCCTAGGATCAAGCGAAAGAGGGTCGACTTGCCGGCCCCGTTACGGCCGACCAGGCCGACCTTGGCGCCGGCCGGCAGGCTGACGGTGGCGTGATCGAAGAAGCGCCGCCCCCAGGCGTCGAAGGTCAGATCGTGAATGCGCAACATGCTATGAAGGCGCCGGCCGCTCTCTGGCTGTTGGATGTCGCGCCGTCTTGGCGGGGGCGATGACCATGGCTATAAGCCCGGACCCCCCGCCTTTCCAGTAGCGAGCCCGAGGTTTCGGAAGAGCCCATGACCGAACGCACCTTCTCGATCATCAAGCCGGACGCGACGGCGCGGAACCTCACCGGCCACATCAATTCGGTGATCGAGGACGCCGGCCTGCGCATTGTCGGCCAGCGACGCATCCGCATGACCCGCGTCCAGGCCGAGACCTTCTATGAGGTCCACAGAGCGCGTCCGTTCTTCGGCGAACTGGTGGATTTCATGGTTTCGGGTCCCGTGGTCGTCCAGGTGCTCGAGGGGGAAGGGGCGGTGGCGAAGTATCGCGAGGTGATGGGCGCGACCAATCCGGCCGACGCCGCCGCCGGCACGATCCGCAAACTCTACGCCCGGTCGGTGGGCGAGAATTCGGTCCATGGTTCGGACGGCCCGGACAACGCGCGCGCCGAGATCGCCCAGTTCTTCGACGACGCCGACATTGTCGGCTGAGCTTGACAACCGGGCGGCAGACCGTGCAAACTGAAAACCTCGACGGAGGCCCCGCCGAGATCGCTCGGGCGGCCTTTCCCGCCGCGTCGTTTTTCTTCCCCCTTTGCACCCTCTGGTCCCGCGACGGTCGCGTTGTGTCGCGGAGACTCCCGCCAGAGTCGCGAAGATTCGCGGAAATTCGCGGAGATTCGCGGAATTTCGCGACCCTCCTTGGCCTTGGAAAGTTTCGTACATCATTGATTCCACGGCATAATCCGGCCTGACCGCTCCTCGCCGACGCGGCGCGCCGCCTTATAGTTTTCCTGATGGGCTCAAGGCCTCGCGTCGTCGTCTTCCGGAGCGCGGGCTTCCAGCCCGCTCATTTCCTCCGGCGTTGGGGACCCGCGGGCTGAGAACGCCCTGAAGGCGCCGCCCCGATGGATGCAGGGAGCGGGCTGGAAGCCCGCGCTCCGGTTATGACGCAGCAAGACTAGCCGGCGGACAGCTCCCCGCAGACCCACGCCGTTTCACCGGCTTCGAGAAGCCGAGCCAATAGTTCAGGGGCGTTGCGGGGCGAGGCGATCAGCAGGAACCCGATTCCGCAGTTGAAGGTTCGTCGGAGTTCGGCGTCGGCGACGCCGCCGACCCGCTGAAGCCAGGCGAACACCGGCGGCGGCGTCCAGGCGCTCCAGTCGAAACGAGGGATCAGGCCTTCGCGGACGGCGCGCGGCGGATTTTCGATGAGGCCGCCGCCGGTGACGTGGGCGGCGCCTTTCAGCAGGCCGGCCTTGGCCAACGGCAGCACGGAGGCGATATAGATCCGTGTCGGCGTCATCAGCGCCTCGCCGAGCGTCGCGTCGGGGCTGAACGGGGAGGGGGCGTCCCATCCCAGGCCCGCGCGCTCGACCACCCGACGGATCAGCGAATAGCCGTTGGAGTGCGGTCCCGACGAGCCAAGAGCGACCATCACGTCGCCCGCCCGCTGCGCCTCCAGCTTGGGCAGCACGCCGCCGCGGTCCACCGCCCCGACACAGAAGCCGGCGAGGTCATAGTCGCCAGCGCCATACATTTCCGGCATCTCCGCCGTCTCGCCGCCGACCAGGGCGGCGCCGGCCAGGCGGCAGCCCTCGGCGATCCCGGCCACCACCCGCGCGGCGCTCTCCACGTCGAGGCGCCCGGTGGCGAAATAATCGAGGAACAACAACGGCTCCGCGCCCTGAGCCAACAGATCGTTCGCACACATGGCGACGAGATCGACGCCGACCGTGTCGTGCAGACCCGTTTCGATCGCGACCTTGAGCTTGGTGCCGACCCCGTCGGTGGTGGAGATCAGCAGCGGATCGACGTAACCCGCCGCCTTGAGATCGAAGATGGCCCCGAAGCCGCCGAGCGAGGCGTCCGCGCCCGCCCGGCGTGTGGCGTGCGCCAGGGGCTTGATCCGCTCGACCAGTGCGGCGCCGGCGTCGATATCGACGCCGGCCTGGGCGTATGTCAGGCCGTTTGGTCGGTCGGTCATGGTTGGCTCCCGACGGTTCGGCCTTGCCGACTCGGCCGCTCGCGGGGCTATAGCTAGACGATGAGCCCAATCATCACCACCGCCGAACTGGCGGCGTTTTGCGACCGATTGCGCGGTCGGGCTTTCGTCGCTGTGGACACCGAGTTCATGCGCGAGACGACCTATTGGCCCAAGCTGTGCCTTATCCAGGCCGCCGCGCCGGGCGTCGAAGCGGTGATCGACCCTCTCGCCGATGCCATCGATCTCTCGCCCTTTCTTGCCGTGCTGCGCGATCCGTCGATCGAAAAGGTGTTTCACGCCGCCCGTCAGGACGTGGAGATCTTCAACAATCTGGGGGCCATCCCCATCCCTCTGTTCGATACCCAGATCGCCGGCATGGCGGCGGGCTTCGGCGAGCAGATCGCCTATGACGCCCTGGTCCGACAGATGCTCAAGATCGACCTGGACAAGTCGAGTCGCTTCACCGACTGGGCCCGTCGACCCTTGAGCGACGCTCAGCTCACCTACGCCCTTGCCGATGTCACGCATCTGGCCAGTCTCTACCCCTTGCTGCACGCGCGCCTGGAACAGGCCGGGCGGCTGAAGTGGGTGGAGGAAGAGATGCGGGCGATGACCGACCCCGCACTCTACGACGTTGAACCGGAAAACGCCTGGAAGCGTCTGCGACCGCGCCGCCATACCGCCAAATATCTGGCCGTCTTCCGCGCCGTCGCCGCTTGGCGGGAACGAACCGCCCAGACCCGCGATCAGCCGCGTGGCCGCATCCTCAAGGATGACGCCATCGACGAATTGGCGACACAGGCGCCCACCGACGCCGAGGGACTCAACCGCCTGCGCTCGGTGCCCAAGGGCTTTGCCGGCTCCAGATTCGGCCCCGATCTCCTCGGGGCGATCGGCGGGGCGCTGAAGAATCCGGAAGCCTACGCGCCCATCTTCGAACGAACCAGCGGCCCGACCTCTCCGGCCGCCGGCGCGGTCGTCGAGCTTCTGAAGGTGCTTCTGAAGTCACGCGCCGAGGACACCGGCGTCGCCGCCAAGCTGATCGCCACGGTCGCGGACCTGGAGAAGATCGCCAACGACGACCACGCCGAAACCCCGGCCCTGCACGGTTGGCGCCGCGAGGCGTTCGGCGAGGACGCCCTGAAGCTCAAGCGCGGTGACTTGGCCCTGGTGCTGGACGGCACGCGGGTTCGGGTCGTGCAGGTGAGGCGCGCGCCCAAGCCGGCGGCCTGACCCGGGTTCAGCCCAAAAGGCGCTCGTATTCGCTTTCCGGCGCGCCATCCGATTGGTCGTCCGTCGCCTCGGTCGGCCGCGCCAGGGTGGAGCGCCGATCCGCGAGAGGGTTTCGTCAGGCCACCGACGCGGGCGTGGCGCGCATCTTGAGTTCCCGCCCGAGCAGCGCCGCCAGGGTCGCGGCGCGTTTCTCGGTCTGGTCGCCGAGCAGCATCATCGCCCAGGGCTCGTCGGCCTCCAGCATTATCGTGGTCGAGCGGATGCTCAGGCGCGCGCGCGCGAGAAGCGTGGGGCTGCGGCCCGAGAGGCTTGCGCCCAGGCGGAGGGCGGCGCCCAGGACCCGGGCGCGGTGATGGCGTTCGCTGCTCAGGATCCGCTCGACCAGAGCAGGTTCACGAATCACCGGGGCCGCCGTGTGCCGCGCGAAGGCGGCGCAGGCCAGAAACACGCGTTCGGCGTGGTCCATTCCCGGAATTGGCGCGCGCAACACCTGGTCGAACACCAGGTCGGCCCGATGGTCGGGGTGAAGTCGCGCGCCGAATTCAGCCAGCCCGCAAGCCGCCGCGATCAGGGTCGGCTCACGGGGGCCGAACACCGGCTCGAGCTGAGCGAAGGCCGGGGTGAGCCAGGTCTCGAGCGCCGAGCCGAGCGTGGCGGCGCCGCGGGGGTCGGCGCCGAGGGCCCAACAGCCGGCCACCAAGGGATCGTCCGCCCGCGCGCCGGGGTCCATGGCGCCCATCAGAAGACCCTCGCGAAGGCCATAGGCCGAAATGATCAGACGTTCGAGGCCGAGCTTTTCGATCAACGCCTCGAGCACCGCAGCGGCGTGCGGCAGGGCCTCCATCCGTCTCTTGGAGAGGCCCTCGATCCGCTCCAGCGAACCGCGCGACTGCTGGGCGATGAACCGCGACGCCTCCAGGGCTTCGCGGCGAGTCATCTCATATTGATGAACAATTTCCAAAGGATATCCGCTCATTCGCATGTGCAGAAGGGCGAGATTTCGCCATGCTCCGCCAACGGCGGTGAGTTCGGACGCGTGATAGAGTTTCGGTATGTTTCGAACCCGTTCGGCGATCGCCGCGCGCAGGACAGACGGATCGCGCCGTCCGCTGGCTTGACGAAACGCGAACGGGCCCAGCGGCAGGGTGACGCCGTTGGCCGGCGCGCCATCGATCAGGCGAATGAGTTCGAGACTGCCCCCGCCGAGGTCGGCGACGAGTCCCCCGGAACGAGGCGCGCCCGCCAGCACCCCCAGGGCCGCGTAGCGCGCCTCCTCCTCGCCGGAGAGAACGCGCAGTCTCAGTCCGGTCATTGCGGCCACCTGGCGCACGAACCCCTCGCCGTCGGCGGCTTCGCGAACCGCCGCGGTGGCGACGGCGAAGACATGGTCCGGGCGCGCCGCTTCGATCAGGGCCTGAAAGCGGGCGAGAGCGGCCATGGCGGCGCGCGCGCCGACGGGCGACAGCCGCCCGGTGGTCGCCAGGTCCCGCCCCAGGCCGGCCAGCACTTTTTCGTTGAACACCGTCCAGATCGCCCGGCCCTCCAGCCGATACATCACCAGGCGGACCGAGTTCGATCCGACGTCGATCGCGGCCGCCGTGCGCGGGCTGAAACTAGCGTCGGAGTCCGACATGCTCGAACGCGCGCGGCAGGTCCTTGACCTTGTGGCCGCGGCCGGAGAGCGACGGATTGGTCATGAAGTAGTCGTGAGCGGAAAACGCGCCCTTGCGGTTCCATCCCAGACTGCGGTGATAGACGCCCTGGGCGTCGAGGAGCCAGCTTTGCGCCTCGTCGTTGAGATCGGCGACCATGATCTGCTGAAGCACCTGCTGGTGCACGGTGGGATTTTCCACCGGGACCATGACTTCGACACGGCGGTCGAGGTTGCGCGGCATCCAGTCGGCCGAACTGATGAACACTCGTGCTTCGGTGGAGGGCATCGTCCGGCCATTCGCGAAGGCGACAATCCGGGCGTGTTCCAGGAAGCGGCCGATGATGCTCTTTACACGGATGTTCGCCGAAAGTCCCGGCAGGCCCGGCCGCAGGCAGCAGACACCGCGCACCACCAGGTCGATGGCCACGCCGGCGCCGCTGGCGGCGTAGAGGGCGTCGATGATCTCCTGATCCACCAGGGCGTTCATCTTGGCCCAGATCGCCGCCGGCTTGCCGGCCTGGGCGTTGGCCGCCTCGGCCCCGATGAGCGCCAGCAGATCGGCCTTCATGGTGATTGGAGAATAGCTCAGCTTTTCCAGTCTCTCTGGTTGAGCGTAGCCGGTGATATAATTGAAAAGACGCCCAGAATCTCGGCCCATGGCAGCGTCGGTGGTGAATAGCGACAGGTCGGTGTAAATCTTCGCCGTCACCGAATGGTAGTTGCCGGTTCCGTAGTGACAATAGGTCCGCAGCGTCTCGCCCTCGCGGCGGACGACGAGCGAAAGCTTGGCGTGGGTCTTGTACTCGACGAAGCCGAAGACGACATGGACGCCGGCGCGCTCGAGGTCGCGCGCCCACTTCAGATTGGCTTCCTCGTCGAATCTGGCCTTGATCTCGACCAGGGCGACGACGTTCTTGCCATTCTCCGCCGCCTCGATCAGGGCGGCGACGATCGGGCTGTCCTTTGAGGTGCGATACAGGGTCTGCTTGATCGCCAGCACCGAGGGATCGCGAGCGGCCTGCAGCAGGAACTGCACGACCACGTCGAAACTCTCAAAGGGATGGTGGACGAGAATGTCCTTCTCGCGGATGGCGGCGAAGCAGTCGCCGCCATGATCGCGGATTCGTTCTGGAAACCGGGCCGTGAAGGCCGGGAACTTGAGGTCCGGCCGGTCGGCGGGAATGAGTTGGCTCATCTGGGCAAGGCCCAGCTTTCCGTCCACGGTGACCACGTCCTGGGCCTCGGCGCGCAGGCCCGTCACGATGAAGAGGCGCAGGTCCTCGGGCATGGAAGCGTGGATCTTGACCCGCACCACCGAGCCCAGCCGCCGGCGTTTCAGCCGGGCCTCGAACTCCCGCACCAGATCCTCGGCCTCCTCCTCGATCTCGACGTCCGAGTCGCGGATCAGGCGAAACAGGCCGCGCCCGATGACCTTGCAGCCGGGGAACAGCCGGTCGAGAAACAGAATCAGGAAGCTCTCCAGGGCGATGAATCGCCGATGAGGCTTGCGACGGCCGTTGGCCACCGGCGGCAGCTCCCAGAACCGCGCCACCTGGTTGGGCACCGGAACGAGGGCATAAAGTTCCTTGTTGTCGGATGTCCGCCGCAGCTTGAGGGCCAGGGAGAAGCCGAGGTTGGGGATGAAAGGGAACGGGTGAGCCGGGTCGATCGCCAGGGGCGTCAGGACCGGAAAGATGCTCGACGAAAAGATCGCCTCGGCCGCCGTCCGGTCGGCGGGCGATACGTCCTTGGCGTCGAGGAGCTTGAGCCCCTCCCGGGCCAGTTCGCCGCGCAGGCCGAGCCACAGCCGCTGCTGTTCGGCCATCAGGTGGTTGGCCTTGGCGTTGACCTTGGTGAGCTGCTGGGCGGCGGTGAGGCCGTCCTGGCTCAGCACCCGGACGCCCTCGCGCACCTGACCCTTCAGCCCGGCGACGCGGACCATGTAGAATTCGTCGAGGTTGTTGGCTGAAATCGACAGAAAGCGCAGCCGTTCGAGCAGCGGATGGCGGGGATTGGCCGCTTCCTCGAGCACCAGGGCATTGAACGACAGCCACGAGAGTTCACGATTGAAGAACCGGCCGGGCGTATCGATGAGGGCGGGCGCGGCCGGCGAGGCGGGCGCGGCGCGGACTGGTCTGGGGATCGAGGCCGCGGCCGGCGGGGGGGAAACGGATTCAATCGAAGAGGTCAAGGGTCCTGTCTTCCTGCTCGAGCAGCCGCCGCGCCAGGGCGCGGGTGACCTCGCGCTCCTCGGCGTCGGCCAGCTCGTCCAGACGCCATACCACATCTTTGGCCGCCGGGATCGACCGCTCGATCCGCCGCAGCAGGTAGGGGAACAGGTCGTCGGCTGGCCTTATGCTCCGCTCACGGAAGAATTTTCGAAGAACGCCTTCGAGGACGACGTCATCGGGTTCCTCGATCTGGGCGACGAGCAGGGCATTCAGTCTCGACCTCAGGTCGGGCAGGGTGGCCGGCCACATCTGAGGCAGGGTGCGGGCAGTGATCAGCAGGCTGGCTCCGGCGTCGGCGCGGTTGATCAGGTGAAACAGGGCTTCGTCGGCGACTCCCTGGTCGGCGTCTTCGAGCAGGATCGGGCCGGCCGGAACGTCGGAGACATCCGGATCGCCGCGCAGAATCACGGCAGCGCCGGTCCGGGCGGCCCACTCTTGGGCGAGGTGGGTTTTGCCGCAGCCGGGCGGCCCGATCAGCGCCACCCGGGCGCCGGGCCACGCCGGCCAGGCGTCCAGGGCCGCGATCGCCGCCGCATTGCTCGGCGAGGTCACGAAGTCCCGCCGTGCGTGGGAGACCGCGGAGCGGAATTTCAAGCGTAGCTGTCTGGCTGGCGGCATCGAGCCCTAACGCCCGCGGATACGAAAGAGTTCAGTGTAGCGAGCAGTTTCAGTCCGGTCGATTGGCCGCCGGGGACGGACGCCGTCTCAGCTCGGTGACCGGCCCGGTCAGGCCGTCCAGCGCGGCGCTGGCCGCTCGCTCGCCGGCCGCCACCGCCGGCTCGAACGCCCTCCAGTCGCGCATTTCGATGTCATCGACCATCGGCACGATCAGGACGTCGGTGGCCGCCCGCGCCGCGATCAGGTCGCCGCCGCCGCTCACCGTCGCCGCGCGCATCAGCAACGAGACGATCGGAGGACCCTTGCGCCAGTCGCCGGAGAGAATCCATCTCCACACCGACCTGGGCGCGAGATCGTGGGCGTCGATGCTTCGTCCGCGGCCGACATCGACTCCGATGATCGGCCCGGCGTTGACCTGGCGCATCAGGTCGGCGGGGAAGTTCTTCATCAGCGCACCATCGACCAGCACATCAGCCCCGTCGATCACCGGCGGCAGAACGCCCGGCAGGGATACCGACGCGGTCAGGGCCCGACGCAACACGCCTTCGCGGTGAAGGCGGCTGAAGCCGGTGGTGAGGTTTGAGGAGACGCAGAAGAACGGCAGCCACAGATCGGCGATGTCCCGGTCACCGAAGTGCCGGGCGAGGCGCGCCCTGACCTTTTCCCCCCGGGTCATGGCGATCAGGGGAAAGGCGATATCGTCGAGCGGACTGGAGTCCACGAAGGCCCGGCGGATGCGCGCCTCCAGTTCGTCGATCTCCCAGCCCATGGCCAGGCCGGCGGCGACGATCGCCCCCAGGGAGGCTCCGCCGACGAAGTCGATCGGCACGCCGCGCGCCTTGAGGACCCGAATGACCCCGACATGGGCGTAGGCCCGCGCCGCGCCGCCCGACAGCACCAGGCCGACCGAGCGTCCGGTGAACGTCCTTGCCAGACGCCGGATGTCGCCGGAATTTGAACGGCGCAGGTGAAAGTGGCGCGCCGACGCCAGCGCCACCCGCCAGGCGCCCGACCCGGTCGGAGCTGGACAGTCGGTGTCGTGGACGAGCACCAGGTCGGCCTGGCGATGCAGCGGCGTAACCGGGTCCAAGGGATCCGCCGACGTCGCCGGCGGCGTTGCCGCCCCGGCGGCGAGCCAGACCAGGCGGTCGGCCTGGCGGCGGACCTGGCCGCTCCAGGCGGTCTGCCCCGCCTCGACCGCGTAGAGGACGAATTCATGCGCACGCTCGAGAGCGGAGAACCATTCGGCGGTTTCCCCCCGCGCCTCGATCCCCGCCACCGCCGCCGACGAGCCCATGGCGCCGATCGCCTCGGCGATCGCTTCGGCCAGCGCGCGCGCCTCCACGCTCGCGTCCACGGCGATCAATCCGAATACCGTCGGCTCGCTCGGCGACGCCATTTCCTCGTCTTGCCGGGCGCGGCGAACCACCAGACGGGAGAGTTCGATCATCAGCGCGGGATCGCGCCGCGCCAAGGCCAAGAGATGCGCGCGCGGCAGGGCCAGGACTTCGCAGTCCCGCAGGGCGATGACGTCGGCCGAGTGCGGCGAGCCGGCCAGGAGGGCCATTTCGCCGGCCAGCTCTCCGGGCCGGATCAGGCCCAGGAAGCGCGGCTCGCGCCCCGGCGCGGCGCGGACCGCGGCCAGCCGTCCGGCCACCAGCAGATAGAGGTTCTCCGCCGCCTCGCCGGCCAGGAACAGCGGCGCGCCGCCCGGAAGGGAGAAGGCGGCCGCCTGGCCACTCCGAGTCGCCCGCGCGAACAGGCGCGCGAAGGCGGTGGTCGGCGGCGGTGCGGGCGATTCGGGCACGATCCGAGGCTACCGCGCCCTCCCCATGATGGGGAGGGCGGTGTAAGGGCTGCCTCATGCCCAGGCTCGCCACGGCGATCGACACCGATTCGGAAGCCTTCGCGCGCAACGCGGAGGCCAACGGGGCTCTCGCCCGGACCCTCCGCGAGCGGGTGGCCGCCGCGGCGCTGGGCGGACCCGAAGCATCGCGCCGCCGGCACGCGGCCCGGGGCAAGCTGCTGCCCCGCCAGCGGGTCGAACGGCTCATCGACATCGGCTCGCCGTTCCTGGAGATCGGCCAGCTCGCCGCCTTCGACCTCTACGATGGCGCGGCGCCGGGGGCGGGACTGATCTGCGGCGTCGGGCGCATCCGCGGCCGGGAAGCGATGATCGTCGCCAACGACGCCACCGTGAAGGGCGGCGCCTATTTCCCGATGACGGTGAAGAAGCACCTGCGGGCTCAGGAGATCGCCTTCCAGAACCGGCTGCCCTGCGTCTATCTGGTCGATAGCGGCGGGGCCAATCTGCCCCATCAAGCCGAGGTTTTTCCCGACCGCGACCACTTCGGCCGCATCTTTTTCAACCAGGCCCGGATGAGCGCCGCCGGCATCGCCCAGATCGCCTGCGTCATGGGTTCGTGCACCGCCGGTGGGGCCTATGTGCCGGCGATGAGCGACGAGACGATCATCGTGCGCGGGCAGGGAACCATCTTCCTGGCCGGGCCGCCGCTGGTCAAGGCCGCCACCGGCGAGGTGATCAGCGCGGAGGAACTGGGCGGCGCGGACACCCACGGCCGGCTCTCCGGCGTCGTCGATCATGTCGCCGAGGACGACGAACACGCGCTTTCGATCGTTCGGGCGATCATGGCCGGGCTCAACACCGTCAAACCCGCGCCACTGGACGCTCGCGACCCGGAGCCGCCGGCCCACGACCCGGCCGAGCTCCACGGCATCATCCCCACCGATGTCCGCGCGCCCTATGACGTGCGGGAGGTCGTCGGCCGCATCGTCGATGGTTCGCGGTTCGACGAGTTCAAGGCGCTCTATGGCGCGACCCTGGTCTGCGGCTTCGCGCGCATCTGGGGGTATCCGGTGGCGATCCTGGCCAACAACGGCGTCCTGTTCTCCGAGAGCGCGCTCAAGGGCGCCCATTTCATCGAACTGGCCTGCCAGAGAGGCATTCCGCTCATTTTCCTGCAGAACATTTCCGGCTTCATGGTCGGGGGAAAATATGAGGCCGGCGGCATCGCCAAGGACGGCGCCAAGCTCGTCACCGCCGTGGCCAGCGCCGAGGTCCCGAAGTTCACCGTGCTCATCGGCGGTTCCTTCGGAGCGGGAAATTACGGCATGTGCGGCCGCGCCTACGGCCCCCGTTTCCTGTTCACCTGGCCCAACAGCCGGATCAGCGTCATGGGCGGCGAACAGGCCGCCTCGGTCCTGGCCACCATCCGCCGCGACGGCCTGGAAGCCCGCGGCGAGACCTGGACGGCCGAGGCGGAAGCCGCCTTCAAGGCCCCGATCCGCGAACGCTACGAGGCCGAGGGCGACCCCTATCACGCCACCGCCCGGCTGTGGGACGACGGGATCATCGATCCCATTCAGACCCGCGATGTCCTGGGCCTGGCCATCGGCGCCTCGCTCAACGCGCCAATCCCAGCCACGCGCTTCGGCGTCTTCCGGATGTGATCCTCGAGGAAGTGCAAATGACCAATCCCATCGCCGATCCCCTGGTCGAGGTCATCGACAGCGACAACCGCCCCGATCTGGTGCTGATCGAGGGAACGGACGGCGGCGCGGTGACCGTGACCATCAACCGGGCGGCCCGGAAGAACGCCTTCAACGCCGAGGTCATCGGCGCCCTGCGCGAAGCCTTCGAGACCCTGGCCTCGGCCGACGGCGTTCGCGTGGTGTTCGTCACCGGGGCCGGCGGAACGTTCTCGGCCGGCGCCGACCTGGAGTGGATGCGCGACGCGGCCGATCACACCGAGGCCGACAACCGCGACGACGCCATGCAGATGGCGATCATGCTCAAACACCTCCACGACATTCCCGCTCTCACCGTGGCGCTGGTCCAGGGCGGCGCCTACGGCGGCGGGGCGGGCCTGGCGGCGGCCTGCGACGTGGCCATCGCCACCGCCGACGCCGCCTTCGCTTTCTCCGAGGTCAGGCTCGGCCTGATCGCCGCCACCATCAGCCCTTACGTCATCGCCGCCATCGGTCAGCGCCGGGCGCGGAGCCTGTTCGCCACCGGCCAAACCTTCGACGCCGCCCTCGCCCGCCAGATCGGCCTGATCGACGAGGTCGTCGAGGACGCCGCCGGTCTGGCGGCGGCCCGCGAGCGCTTCGCCGCCGAGATCATGGCATGCGCGCCAGGCGCCGTCGCCGCCTCCAAGCGACTGGTCGCCGAGGTCGCCGGCCGGGCGATCGACCATGGTCTGATGGCCGACACCGCCCGGCGGATCGCCCACGCCCGGGTCGGGGAAGAGGGTCAGGAGGGGGTGCGCGCGTTCCTCCAGCGCCGCAAACCCGGCTGGGCGGAGCGCTAGCGGCTCGCCCGTGGATCCAGAACTCGAAATCGCCGCCGTCGCCTCGGCCGGGGGCTTGCTGGGCTGGAGGCCCAGACGGGTCGCGCCGCCGGGCACGCCTTGCGCCAACTGCGCAACTCCCCTGCAAGGACCCTGGTGCCACGCCTGCGGCCAGCTGGCCGAGGATTTCGAGCGCTCGGTCTGGTCGCTGGTCGGTGAGGCGGTGGAGCACTTCTTCGACGCCGACGGGCGAATCTTCCACACTCTGCCGCGCCTGATCCTCCGGCCCGCCAGCCTCACCAGGGAATACCTCGCCGGCAAGCGCGCGCCGCAGATGCCGCCCCTGCGGTTGTTTCTGGTCGTGATCGTGGCCTTCTTTCTGGCCGGCAGCCTGCGCGATCTCGTTCACCCGAGCCCCAGGCCGATCGATTCTCCATCCGCGGCCAGCCACGGCGTCTCGGGGCTGAACCTCGTCGGCGACCCCCGCCTGCGCGCCGTCGGCAAATGGCTGATCCCCAGGCTCGCCTACACCTCCGCCCACCCGCGCGAGTTCGGAGACGCCCTGGAGAGCTGGGCGCACCGGGCGGCGGTCATCTTCCTGCCGATCTCCACCCTGCTGCTGGCGCTCCTGTTCATTTTCCGTCGGCGCGTGTTCATTTTCGACCACGCTATCTTCTCGATGCACTCCCTGTCGTTCATGGGGTCGCTGGCCACCGCGCTGACCCTGCTGGGCCTCGTTCCGGTGATAGACGGCATATCGGGGCTCCTCGTCTTCGCCGCGCCGGTCCACCTGTTCGCTCATATGCGCGGCGTGTACCGGACCAGCATCCCGGGGACTTTGGCGCGGATGTTCCTGCTGTTGGTCTTCTCCGCCATCGCCGCCTTCCTGCTGTTCCTCGGCGTCATGGCGTGGGAACTGGCCACCCTGCCGGCGACCGGCCCATGATCGATTCCCTGCTCATCGCCAACCGCGGCGAGATCGCCCGGCGGATCATCCGCACCGCCCGGCGCCTGGGCGTGCGCACCATCGCCGTGTTCTCCGATGCCGATGCCGACGCCCCGCATGTGCGCGAAGCCGACCAAGCGATCGGAATCGGTCCCTCTCCGGCGCGGGAGAGTTACCTGGCGGGCGGGAACATCCTCGCCGCGGCCCGCGAAACCGGCGCCGCCGCCGTCCATCCGGGCTACGGTTTCCTCTCCGAGAACGCCGCCTTCGCCGAGGCCGTGATCGCCGCCGGCCTCGCCTGGGTCGGCCCGCCGCCGGCCGCCATCCGCGCCATGGGCCTCAAGGACGCCGCCAAACGCCTGATGATCGAGGCTGGGGTGCCGGTGACGCCGGGCTATCTCGGCGAGGACCAGGACCCCGTCCGCCTCGCCGCCGAGGCCGCCGCCATCGGCTGGCCGGTGCTGATCAAGGCCGTGGCCGGCGGCGGCGGCAAAGGCATGCGCAAGGTCGCGCGCGCGGAGGATTTCCCCGCCGCCTTGCTCAGCGCCAGACGCGAGGCGGCGGCCGCCTTCGGCGACGACAAGGTGCTGCTGGAGAAATATCTCGCCCGCCCGCGTCACATCGAGGTCCAGGTGTTTGGCGACTCGCACGGAAACCTCGTCCACCTGTTCGAGCGCGACTGCTCCCTCCAGCGCCGCCACCAGAAGGTCATCGAGGAAGCGCCGGCCCCCGGTCTCGCGGACGCCGATCGCCAGGCGCTCTGCGCCGCCGCCGTGCGGGCGGCGAGGGCGGTCGCCTATGTCGGCGCCGGCACCGTCGAGTTCATCGCCGACGCCTCGGAGGGTCTTTCCGCCGACCGCATCTGGTTCATGGAGATGAACACCCGCCTGCAGGTCGAGCACCCGGTCACCGAGGCGGTCACCGGCCTGGACCTGGTGGAATGGCAGCTCCGTGTGGCCTCGGGCGAGACGCTGCCGCTGGCCCAGGACCAGATCGCCATGAGCGGCTGGGCCATGGAGGGGCGGCTCTACGCCGAGGACCCCGCCGCCGGCTTTCTACCTTCCACCGGCCCCCTGACCCGGTTCCGTCTCCCCGACGGCGTGCGCATCGACAGCGGCGTCGAGGAGGGTGGGGCGATCACCCCGTTCTACGACCCGATGAGCGCCAAGCTGATCGCCCACGCCGCCACCCGGGAAGCCGCGGCGGCGTCCCTCGCGGCGGCCTGCGCCGCCGTCGAGGTCTGGCCGGTTCGGACCAACGCCGCCTTCCTCGCCCGCTGCGCCGCCGACCCCGATTTCGTCGCCGGTTCCATCGACACCGGCTTCATCGAGGCGCGGCTGGAAGCGCTCACCGCCCGACCCGAATTCACTCCGCCGCCCGCCGACGTCGCCGCCCTCGCCGGCCGGGGCCGCGATCCGGCCTCGCCCTGGTCCGGCGCGGTGGGTTTTCGCCTCAACGCCCCGCCCGCCGCCACCGCCCGGGTGTTTCTCGACGGCGTGGCGATCGAGGCGCGGTTCGATTTCGCGGTCCCGCCGCCGGCCCCGCCGATCGGCGGCGATCCCCTGGTGCTGTTCCACGCCGGCGGCGCCTTCGTCCTCTCCACGGTTCCGGACGCAAGGGCGGGGGCCGTCGCCGCCGGCGACGACGCCGTCCGCGCGCCCATGCCCGGCCGTATCGTCCAGGTCGCCGCCGCGGCCGGCGAGGCGGTGGTCCGCGGCCAGACCCTCGTCGTCCTCGAAGCGATGAAGATGGAGCACACCCTCGCCGCGCCGTATGACGGCCAGGTGGCGGAGGTCGCCGTCCGCGAGGGTCAGCAGGTCGCGGAAGGCGCCGTGATGGCCAGACTGGTGGCGCGGGACACGCCGCGATGATCCGCAACTTCTCCGATCACGCCGCCAACGAGCGCACGTTCCTGGCCTGGGTGCGCACCGCCATCGCGATCATGGCCTTCGGCTTCGTGATCGAGAAGTTCAACCTGTTCCTGAAATACGCCGCCGTCTCGGTGGTCGGCGGCGGCAAGACGCCGCCGGCCGGGCGCTTCGGCGGCTGGGCCGGCCTGGTGCTGATCCTCATGGGCCTGGCCATCGTTGGCATCGCCACCGTCCGCTTTCTCAAGACCGCCAGGAACATCGACAGCCCCGGCCAGCACCTTGCCGCCGGATCGCGCTTCGACGTGGCGCTGTCGGCCATGCTGGGTCTGCTCGGCATCGCCCTCGTCGCCTATCTCGGCCTCAATCTCGCGGCCGGCTCCTGAGGTGGCCGGCCTGAAGGACAAGCGCGGCTTCATCGACAAGGACCGCCTCGACCTCTCCGAGCGCCAGGCGGTGGAATACTGGATGAAGCGCTGGGGCGTCACCCGCGAACAGCTCACCGCCGCCCACCGCAAGGCCGGCCGCATGATCCGCGACATCGCCGCCGAACTGGGCAAGAGGCGGTGACTTGAGAGTAGCCGATTTCCATTGCCACGCGGCACAAATCGTATATACGAATAAATGGTGATGGTGGAGTTCGACCCGGCCAAGGACGCCGCCAATGTCGCCAAGCATAGCGTCTCTCTGGCCAGCGCCGAGGAATTCGACTTCGCGAACGCCGTCATCATCACCGACGACCGCTTCGACTACGGCGAAACCCGGTTCCGGGCCTTCGCCTACACCGGGGACGAGGGCCGCTGCCTGGTGTTCACGGTGACCGGCGACCAGTCCATTCGCGTCATCAGCTATCGACGCGCCAGACGAAAGGAGATGCGGCAAATGGGCTCTGAACCCAAGACGGCGCCCGGCGCCGATTTCGACGACAATCCCGAATGGACGAAAGCCGACTTCGTCAAGGCCCGGCCGGCGTCCGAGGTTCTTCCGGTCGAACTGTACCGGGTCCTCACCCGTCGGCGGGGACCGGCGAAACAGCCGACCAAGCGGCCAGTGTCGATCCGCCTTTCGGCTCGCGTGCTGGACCACTACCGGGCCCAGGGGACCGGTTGGCAGACACGTTTGAACGCCGACCTGGAAGGTTTGATCGCGAGGTCGGGACCGGAACACCGACGGCCTTGAACAACCGCCTTCCCCCCGATTCCTTTCCGCGTTTTCATTTGTGGTCGGGACGGGGAGGGATATGAAGGGCGGTCGGCGGCGAGGGACCAAGCGTGAAATCAGCGATCGGGTTTGCCGCACTGGCGGCGTGGGTGTCCCTGGCCGGCGCGGCGGAGGCGGCGGCGCGGGCGCCGGCGTCCGCCCCCTCCACCGAATCCCTGATCACCAGCCACGTTGCGGCGCGCGGCGGGATGGCGGCGCTCCAGGCGATCCACACCGTGAAGATGATCGGGGTCATGCGGCCGGGCGGCTTCGACGCCCAGTTCGGCTTTTCGGAAACCATGGTCCGGCCCGATGAGGTGCGCCTCGAGGCGACCTTGCAGGGCCTCACCGTCGTCCAGGCCTACGACGGCCGCAAGGGCTGGCAGATCCAGCCGTTCCAGGGCCGCAAGGACGCCGAGGACCTCTCCGCCGACGACGCCAAGAGCCTCCAGGAGGAGGGCGACTTCGAGGATGGCCTGATCGACGCCCGGGCCAAGGGCTCGACCATCGACAACCTCGGCAGCGTCGATGTCGATGGCGCTCCGACCTGGGCGCTCAGGGTGTCGCTGAAGAACGGCGACCAGGAAACCTATTACCTGGATCCCGACGCCATGCTGGCCGTGCGCATGGTCACCCGCCAGGTGATCCGGGGCGCCGAAACCTTCACCCAGACCGACTACGGCGACTACGAGAAGGTCGCCGGCGTCTATTTCCCCTTCGAGGTTGCCTCCGGGCCGAAGGGATCGACCATCCAGCAGCGGGTCACCTACAAGACCATCGAGGCCAACGTGCCGGTCGATCCGGCCATCTTCGCCCGTCCGTCCGGCCCCGCCGCGACCCCCGGCGCCGGCGCGCCATCGCCGGTCGCAAAGGCTCCAGGCGCCCCGGTCCCGGTCAAGCCGAAGACCGAACCGGTCCCGCCGCCGCCGGCCGCGCGATAGTAGTATCGATCCGTTGCCCGCCGCTCCGCGATCACCTCCCAGCACCTCCCTCCCCTTCATGGGGAGGGACAGACGGCGAAGCCGTCAGGGTGGG
>DASRLN010000046.1:0-11547 GCA_035648435.1 Caulobacteraceae bacterium | reverse complement strand
GGGCCTATCTGATCGCCTTCCACGGCGGCTTCTGGCTGGCCGCAGAGCGGGATGACCGGGGTCAGCCAGGCGATCCGCAAAGCTGGCCCGCCGTCACCGCCGTGGTCCCGGCCCGCGACGAGGCCGACGTCATCGCCCGCTCGATCGGCAGCCTCGTCGGCCAGGACTATCCCGGCGAATTCCGCGTCATCCTTGTCGATGACGCCAGCGCAGACGGTACCGCGGCGGCGGCCCGCGCCGTCGGCGGCGGCCGGCTGGAGATCCTTGCCGGCGCGCCGCTGCCGGCCGGCTGGACCGGCAAGCTGTGGGCCGTCCACCAGGGGATCGAGCGCGCCGCGCGGTCGGGTCGGCCGCCGGCGTACCTGCTCCTCACCGACGCCGACATCGCCCACGCGCCCGACAACCTGCGCCGTCTGGTCGCCCGTGCCGAGGCCGGCGGCCTGGTCCTCACCTCCCTGATGGCCAGGCTCTCCACCGCGACCTGGGCCGAGCGCCTGCTGATTCCCGCCTTCGTGTTCTTCTTCGCCATGCTGTTCCCCTTCGCCTGGGTGAACGATGCGAAGAGCCCAGTGGCCGCGGCGGCCGGCGGCTGCATGCTGGTCGACGCCGGGGCGCTGGCGCAGGCCGGCGGCGCCGCGGCGATCAGGGGCGAGATCATCGACGATTGCGCCCTGGCCCGCCTGATGAAGGCGCGCGGTCCGATCTGGCTCGGCCTGACCACCCGCGCCGTCAGCCTGCGCCCCTATGGGCGGTTCGCCGACATCGCCGCCATGGTCTCGCGCTCGGCCTACGCCCAGCTCCGTTTTTCCACCTGGTTGCTGGCCGCCACGGTGCTTGGCATGGCGCTGATCTATCTGGCCCCGGCGGTGTTCGCGGTCTTCGCGGACGGTCCCGCCCGCTGGCTCGGCCTCGCCGCGTGGCTGGCCATGGCGATGGCCTTCCAGCCGATGTTGCGTTTCTACCGCCGCTCGCCGCTCTGGGGCCTCGCCCTGCCGCTGATCGGCGCGCTCTATGGGGCCTTCACCGTGCGGTCCGCCGTCCAGGTCTGGATCGGCCGGGGAGGGATGTGGAAAGGCCGCGCCCAGGCGCGGGCGGCATGAGCGAGCTTTCCTCCGGCAAGGGCCACCGCGACGAGAATTTCCCCGTCGCCTCGATCCTCATCGCCCCGCGCCATCGCCCCGCCGTCCTCGCCTTCTACCGCGTGGCGCGCCAGGCCGACGACATCGCCGATCATCCCACCGCCGCGCCGGCCGACAAGCTCGCGCGCCTGGCCGCGATCGAAGCCACCGTCACCGACCGCCATCTGCTCGATCTTCTCCACGCCTTCCGCCAGGACGTGGTCAAGAGCCGCTACGCCGACTGGGCCGAGCTGATCGACTACTGCCGCTGGTCGGCCGCGCCGGTCGGCCGGTTCATGCTCGACGTCCACGGCGAGAGCACGGCTCTGTGGCCCGCCTCCGACGCCCTCTGCGCCGCCCTCCAGGTGATCAACCACCTCCAGGACTGCGCCAAGGACTACCGGGATCTGAACCGCGTCTATCTCCCCCAGGACGCGCTCGCCGCCGCCGGCGTCGATGTGACCGCGCTGGGTGCGCCGGCGGCCTCGCCGGCCCTGCGCGGCGTCATCGCGGATCTCGCCCGCCGCTGCCAGGCGCTGCTCGCCGACAGCCGCGTCCTGGCCGGCGAAGTGCGCGACCTGCGGCTGTCGATGGAGATCGGCGTCATCCATCGCCTCGCCGAAAGTCTCGCCGCGCGCCTGATCGCCGGCGATCCGCTCTCCCGGCGCATCCGCCACACCCGCCTCGAAACGGCGTGGTTGGCGCTGGTCGGCGCCGCCGGCGCCCTGGGATCGCGGGGCCGCATGGGCCATAGGTGAGGCGATGGCCGCCGACACTCAGAGCCGCGCTTCCGGAAGCTCGTTCTATCTCGCCATGCGGCTGATGCCCCGGCGCGAGCGCGAGGCGATGTTCGCGATCTACGCCTTCTGCCGCGCGGTGGACGACATCGCCGATGACGAGGGACCTCCGCCGGATGAGCGGCGGATGGCGCTGGATGGCTGGCGGGCCGATCTGGACGCGCTCTTCGCCGGCGCCGCGCCGGAACGGGCGGCGTTTCTCGCCGGGCCGGTGGCGGACTTCGATCTGACCAAAGGCGACTTTTTCGATGTCATCTTGGGGATGGAAATGGACATCGAGGAGACAATTCGGGGACCGGAATTCACCAAACTGGACCTCTATTGCGACCGCGTGGCCAGCGCCGTGGGGCGGCTGTCTACCCACGTCTTCGGCATGGAGCAGGGACCCGGCCGCGAACTCGCCCACCACCTCGGCCGCGCCCTGCAGTTCACCAACATCCTGCGCGACCTCGACGAGGACGCCGCCATCGGCCGGCTCTATCTGCCCGCCGAAGCCCTCGCCGCGGCCGGCATAAAAACCACGCAACCCCTTGAAGTAATTTACAATCCTGCCATCGACGCGGCCTGCCGCTGGCTGGCGGCGCGCGCCGAAGCGCACTACCGTGACGCCGACCGCGTCATGGCGGCCAGGCCCGCCGGCCGGCTACGCACCCCCCGCCTGATGAGCGCGGTCTACGCCGCCATCCTCGCGCGCATGGAAGAAGCCGGCTGGGCCGCCCCCCGTCCCCGGATAAAACCAGGCAAAATCAGTCTCTTGTGGATGGTCGCGCGCCACGGCCTGGTGGGATGACGGTCCATGTCATCGGGGCCGGCCTCGCCGGTCTCGCCGCCGCCGTGGCCCTTGCCGCTCGCGGCGTGCAGGTCGAGGTCTACGAGGCCGCCGCCCAGGCCGGCGGTCGCTGCCGCAGCTACCTCGATCCGATCCTCGGCCTGACCATCGACAACGGCAACCACCTCGTCCTGTCGGGAAACCACGCCACCGTCGCCTATCTGGGAGCCATCGGGGCCGAGAACCGGCTCGCCGGCCCCGAGGAGGCGGAGTTCCCGTTCTTCGACGCCCGCAGCGGCGCGCGATGGATCGTGCGCCCCAATGCCGGACCGCTGCCCTGGTGGGTGCTGGCCGAGGATCGCCGCGTGCCCGCCGCCCGCCTTCTGGAATATCTGAGCGCTTTCAATCTGATGTGGCCTCGGGCCGACCGTCGGATCGACGCGGTGATCGCCTGCCGGGGTCCGCTCTGGGAGAGCCTGCTGGAGCCGTTCCTTCTCGCTGCTCTCAATACCGAAGCCCGCGCCGGGTCCGCCGCGCTGGCGCGCGCGGTGATCGGAGAGACCCTCGCCAGAGGGGGCCGCGCCTACCGGCCGAGGATCGCCGATCCCAACCTCTCCGCCGCCTTCATCGACCCGGCGCTGGCGTTCCTGGGTACCCGCGGCATCGTGGTTCGCTTCGGCCATCGGCTCCGCGAGATCTCCTTCCAGGCGGGTCGAGCGAAATCCCTCGCGCTCGCCGACCGCCGGATCGATCTGGGTCCCGACGACGCCGTGATCCTGGCCGTTCCGCCGTGGCTGGCCGAGAGCCTGGTCCCGGACCTGGTCGTTCCCAATCGGTTCAGCGCCATCATCAATGGCCACTTCAGCGTCGTCCCGCCCGTCGATGCGCCGAAGATCCTTGGCCTCATCGGAGCGACGGCCCAGTGGGCCTTCGCCTTCCAGGACCGCCTCTCGGTCACCGTCAGCGGCGCCGACGACCTCGTCGATGTCGAACGGGAGATCCTGGCGAGGCGGCTGTGGACCGACGTCGCCGCGGCCCATGGTCTCGGGACTCCGCTGCCGACCTGGCAGATCGTCAAGGAGCGGCGGGCCACCTTCGCCGCCACGCCCGAACAGAACGCCCGGCGCCCCAAGGCGGCCACGCGCTGGCGAAATCTGGTTCTCGCCGGCGACTGGACCGCGACCGGCCTTCCCGCCACCATCGAGGGGGCCATCCGCTCGGGAAACACGGCGGCGGCCGTGATAAGGTAGGAACATGGACGACGCCTCCGCCCTTCACGCCGACCTCGACGTCGATGCCGCCGTGAGCCGCGCCACCGACTGGCTGCTGGCCCGCCAGCGCGGCGACGGTCACTGGCTGTTCGAGCTGGAAGCCGACGCCACCATTCCGGCCGAATATGTTCTCCTCACCCACTATCTCGGCGAAACCGCCGATCTGGAGCTGGAGCGGAAGATCGGCGCCTATCTGCGGCGAATCCAGGCCGACCACGGCGGCTGGCCGCTCTATCACCAGGGACCGCTCGACGTCAGCGCGACGGTGAAGGCCTATTTCGCCCTCAAGATGATCGGCGACGGCGTCGATGCGCCGCACATGGCTCGCGCCCGGGATGCGCTACTCGCCCGGGGCGGCGCGGCCGGCTGCAACGTCTTCACGCGGATCCTGCTGGCCCTGTTCGGCGTGGTTTCGTGGGCCGCGGTCCCTCGCATGCCGGTCGAAATAATCCTTCTACCCCGCTGGTTTCCCATCCATCTTACGAAGATCTCCTATTGGGCGCGGACGGTCATCGTGCCGCTGCTCGTGCTGCGCGCCGTCAAGCCCCGGGCGCGCAATCCGCGCGGCGTGACCATCGACGAGCTGTTCATCGAACCGCCCGCCTCGGTCCGCCGGCTGCCGCGCGGCGCCCATCGGAAGGAGCCGTGGGCGAGCCTGTTCTTCGCCCTGGACGGTGTCCTGAAGCTCGTCGAGCCGCGCCTGCCCAAGCATGGCCGCGCCCGCGCCATCGCCAAGGTCGAGCGGTTCGTGGACGAGCGGCTGAATGGCGAGGATGGCCTGGGCGCGATCTTTCCGGCCATGGCCAACGCCGTGATGATGTACGACGCCCTGGGCCGCGCCGAGGATTATCCAAACCGGCTAACCGCCCGGCGAGCCATAGAAAAACTTCTCGTCATCAAGCCAGACGAAGCCTATTGTCAGCCCTGCCTGTCGCCGGTGTGGGACACCGCCCTGGCTGCGCACGCCCTGCTGGAGGCCGGCGGCCCTTCGGCCGAAAGCGCGGTCGGACGCGCGCTTGATTGGCTCAAACCGCTCCAGATCCTGGACGTGGCCGGCGACTGGGCGGAGCAGCGGCCCGGCGTGCGGCCGGGCGGCTGGGCCTTCCAGTACCGCAACGACCATTATCCCGACCTCGACGACACCGCCGTGGTGGTGATGGCCATGGACCGCGCGCGGCGGAGCCACGGCGCCATCGAGCGAGGCCGCGAATGGGTCGAGGGATTGCAGAGCAAAGGCGGCGGCTGGGCGGCCTTCGACGCGGACAATACCTTCCATTATCTCAATAACATACCCTTCGCCGATCATGGGGCCTTGCTCGATCCGCCGACGGTGGACGTGGCGGCCCGATGCGTCAGCATGCTAGCCCAACTCGGGGAGCGCAGCGATTCACCTCGGATGCGCGCCGCTCTCGGCTACCTCGAGCGCGAACAGATGGCCGACGGCAGCTGGTTCGGGCGCTGGGGGGTCAACTACATCTATGGGACGTGGTCGGCGCTTTGCGCGCTGAACGCGGCCGGCATCGACGCCGCCTCGCCGATGGTTCGAAAGGCGGCCCGCTGGCTCGTCGCGATCCAAAATCCGGACGGCGGCTGGGGGGAGGACTGCGACAGCTACCGGCTCGACTACGCCGGACACCGGCCGGCGCCGTCGATCGCGTCGCAGACGTCCTGGGCGCTGCTCGGCCTGATGGCCGCGGGAGAAGTCGAGAACCCGGCGGTAAAACGCGGGATAGCCTGGCTAAAAGAAAACCAGGATGGGGCGGGCGCGTGGCCGGAGGAGCATTATACGGGTGGTGGTTTTCCGCGGGTGTTCTATCTGAGATATCACGGCTACGCGAAGATCTTCCCGCTCTGGGCCCTGGCCCGCTACCGCAATCTGAGGCGCGGCAATACCGGTCGCGTCGCGTACGGAATGTGACGATTTCCGGTCATCTGATCGTCGTCGTCGGCATGATCCGGGAATCGCGGATTATCGGCGACGGCCCGATGATCGTTTTTGGGCGAAACTGGGCGCGGACGCTCGCACGCGGGCTCGAGCGCCCCGGCGCCGCCGCGCTCAGCTTTGGAATCTGCGGCGGCCTCGACCCTGAGTTGAAACCTGGCGATCTGGTCGTCGGGCGAGCGGTCGCCAATGGCGAGACCAGGTTGGCCGCCGACCCGGCCTGGTCCGACGCCCTGGCCGCCCTGCTGCCGGGAGCTTCACGCGACGACGTGTTGGGCCAGGACGCCATGGTCGCCGGCGCCGAGGCGAAGACCGACCTGCGGCTCGGGACAGGCGCGGCCGTGGTCGACATGGAGTCGCACGTCGTCGCCCGCCTGGCGGCGCAAGCGGGACGGCCCTTCGCGGTGCTGCGGGCGGTGGCCGACGGCGCCGGTCACGCCCTGCCGAGGGCCGCCCAGGTCGGCTTGAAGGAAAACGGCGATGCCGACGTCGGCGCGGTGCTGCGCGCCCTGCTGGCGCGACCGGGGGATCTGGGCGCCCTCATCCGCACTGCCCGGGGGGCCGGAGCGGCCTTTCGGGCCCTAGCTCACGCGCGCCACCTTCTTGGCCCGGGGCTGGGTTGTCCGTATCTCGGCGAGCATCTTGTCGACGTGGCTGGAGAACACGAAGTCGGCTGAACGCTGGCGATCGACGGGAATGTCCGGGGCCATCGGACCATCGGTCCTGACCCCGCGCAGGGTCACCGCCAGCGCCTTCAGGGGATGTTTGACGGTGTCCATCACCGCGCTGGCCTCGAAGCCGGAATGGACCATGCAGTCGGCGCACTTCTCGTAGTTGCCGACCCCGTAGGCGTCCCAGTCGGTCTCCTCCATCAGTTCCTTGAAGGTCTTGGCGTATCCTTCGCCCAGCAGATAGCAGGGCCGCTGCCAGCCGAACACGGTCCGGGTCGGGTTGCCCCAGGGCGTGCAGTGATAGGCCTGGTTGCCGGCCAGAAAGTCGAGGAACATGGTCGATTGGGTGAACGACCAGGCCTTGCCGCCTTTGCCGAGCGCGAAGACGTCGCGGAACAGCTGCTTGGTCTTGGTCCGGTTGAGGAAGTGGTCCTGATCGGGCGCCCGCTCATAGGCGTAGCCGGGCGAGATCGTCGTGCCGTCGAGGCCGATCTGTTTCATCTCGTCGAGGAAAGCGGCCACCCGCTCGGGAACCGCGCCGGCGAACAGGGTGCAGTTGATACTGACCCGGAAACCGCGCGACTTGGCCAGCCTGATCGCCGCGATGGCCGTCTCATGGACCCCGTCGAGGCACACCGACGCATCGTGCATCGCCTTGTCGCCGTCCAGATGGATCGACCAGGTGAACATCGGATCGGGCTTGTACTGGTCGATCTTCTTGGTCAGCAGCAGGGCGTTGGTGCACAGGATGACGAATTTCTTGCGGTCCAGGAAGCCGCGCACGATCCTCGGCATGTCGCGGTGCAGCAGCGGCTCGCCGCCGGCGATCGAGACCACCGGCGCGCCGCATTCGTCGATCGCCTCCATGCACTGGTCGAACGAGAGGCGCTGGTTGAGAATCTCGTCTGGGTAGTCGATCTTGCCGCAGCCGGCGCAGGCGAGATTGCAGCGGAACAGGGGCTCAAGCATCAGCACCAGCGGATAGCGCCTGGCGCCGCTGATGTGCTTGCCGACGATGTGGGCGCCGATCCGCGCCACGGCCGCTAGGGGGAGACCCACGCCGCGCTCCTTCTTCGATTTTCGATGACGCCCATAGCGGACAATTAAGCCCGAAGCTCGGCGGGAAGACGAAACTCGATGTTCTCCTCCACGCCGTTCATCGGCACGACCTCCACCGGACCCAGCGCCCGCAGCGCCTCGATGACCTCGTTGATCAGTTCTTCCGGGGCCGAGGCGCCGGCGGTTAGCCCCACCGATTCGGCGCCCTCGAGCCACTTCGGATCGAGCGCCGAGGCGTCGGCGATCAGGTAGCTGGGCAGGCCGAGTTCGACCCCGATCTCCCGCAGGCGGTTGGAATTGGAGCTGTTCCTGGCCCCGACGACAAGGATGACGTCGGCCAGGGCGCACATCTCGCGCACCGCCGTCTGGCGATGCTGGGTGGCGTAGCAGATATCCGAGGTGTCCGGCCCGACGATGTCCGAGAACCGGGCCTTGAGCGCCTCGATCACCCCCTTGGTGTCATCGACGCTGAGGGTGGTCTGGGTCACATAGGCCAGCGGTGCGTCCAGCGGCGCGTCGATCTCGGCCACCTCGGCCTCGGTGGAAATCAGCCGCACCGGCGCGTCGATCTGGCCGATGGTGCCCTCGACTTCCGGGTGGCCGGCATGGCCGATGAGAATCAGGCTGCGTCCCTGGCGCACATAGCGCTTGGCCTGGGCATGCACCTTGGAGACCAGCGGGCAGGTGGCGTCGAGCACCGGAAGACGCCGCGCGGCGGCGGCCTGGACCACCGACTTGGCGACGCCGTGGGCGCTGAACACCGTGTGGGCGCCGTCGGGAACCTCGCTCAGCTCCTCGACGAAGATCGCGCCCTTGCCGCGCAGGCTGTCGACGACATGGCGGTTGTGGACGATCTCGTGGCGCACATAGATCGGCGCCTGATATTTCTCCAGCGCCTTTTCGACAATGTCGATCGCCCGCACGACCCCCGCGCAGAAGCCGCGGGGCTGGGCCAGGATCACCTTCATCACGCTGCTCCAAACCGGCCCCGCGCCACTCCTTCCAGGAGCCGCCCCGTCGCTGGACTCGCCAGGGACGGGATGTCGATACCATCTATGGACGGCGAGCGCATCCGCAAGGCGCCGAGAAGCGGTGCGACGCGGCTCGCCGAATGCTGTTGACCACCCCGTCGGAACCGGTTTCACGTCCAGATCCAGCCCCACTGGAGGAGTTTGATACTGGCCGCAGTTCTCCTCGCGCTCGGTTGGGCGTTGGCGGGCGCCGCGCTCGCCGGAACCCTGCTGGCGGTGATTTCCGCGGCGCTCACCGAGCGCTATCTCGCTGGGCCGGTGGGCCTCGGGCCGGCGTTTGCCTCGACGTCTCCCGATGTGTCGCTGATCAAGCCGCTGCACGGGGCGCCGGCGGGCCTGGCGCGGTCTCTCGAAAGCTTTCGCGACCAGGACTACCCCGGCGAGATCGAGATGCTCCTCGGCATCCAGGACGGCGGCGACGCGGCCGTCGCGATCGCCGGCGCCGTCGCCGGCGGTCCAGGCGCCAAGGTCGTGGTCGTCGTCGATCCGACCCTGCACGGCGCCAACCGCAAGGTCTCCAATCTGATCAACATCGCCGCCGCGGCGAGCCACGGGATCCTGATCCTCAGCGACGCCGACATCCGCGTCGAGCCGGGCTATCTGCGCGCCGTGGTCGCCGAACTCGGCGAAAGCGGCGTCGGCGCGGTCAGCTGCCTTTACGTCGGAGAGGGCGTCGTCGGCCCCTGGTCGCGAATGTCGGCAATGGGGATCAACTACAATTTTCTCCCCAACGCGGTGCTCGGCAAGGCGCTGGGCCTGGCCCATCCGTGCTTCGGATCGACCATCGCCCTGCGCCGCGAGACCCTGTCGGCGATCGGCGGCTTCGAGGTCTTCGCCGACAGCCTCGCCGACGACTACGAGATCGGCCGCGCCGTTCGCGCCCTCGGCCTCAAGGTCGCCATTCCGCCCATCGTGGTCACCCACGTATGCGACGAATCGTCGGCCTGGGCGCTGCTCGCCCATGAGCTGCGCTGGACCCGGACGGTGTGGCGTATCGACGCCCCCGGGCATGTCGGCAGCCTGGTCACCCACGCCTTCCCCCTGGCGGTGATCGCCGCGGCGCTGCTGGGGTTTCAGCCCGCCGCGCTCGGCCTGATTTTCACCACGCTTGTGGCGCGTATGTTCCTCAAGCTGCGCATCGACACCGTGACCGGCGCGCGCGCGGGGCCGTGGTGGCTGCTTCCGCTCCGCGATGTGCTATCCTTCGGCGTCTTCCTCGTCAGTTTCCTCGGACCGAACGTGACCTGGCAGGGCCGTCGCTTCCGGGTGGACAGGGACGGCGTCCTCAACCACCGCTGAGGTGTTCAACCGATGCTTCGCACTCTGTTTCTTCAAGCCCCGTCGTTCGACGGCTTCGACGGCGGCGCCGGTTCGCGCTACCAGGCCAAGCGCGAGATCAAGTCGTTCTGGTATCCGACCTGGCTCGCCCAGCCCGCCGCCCTGGTCGAGGGCAGCCGCCTGATCGACGCGCCGCCGCACCGCCAGTCGCTGGCCGAGATCACGCCGCTGGCCAGGGATTTCGACCTGGTCGTGCTGCACACCTCGGCGCCGTCGTTCGCCTCCGACGTGAAGACCATCGAGGCGCTCAAGGCCGAGAACCCCGATCTCAAGGCCGGCCTGATCGGGGCCAAGGTCGCGGTGGACGCCGAGGGCAGCATGAAGAGCGCGCCGGCGGTCGATTTCGTGGCCCGCAACGAGTTCGACTTCACCATTCTGGACGTCGCCGAGGACAAGCCGTGGGCCGGCATCGCGGGCCTGAGCTGGCGCAACGGGCAAGGCGTGATTGTCCACAACCCCGAGCGGGCGATCCTGGAGAACATGGACTCCCTGCCGTTCGTCACCCCGGTCTACAAGCGCGACCTGACCATCGAGAACTATTTCATCGGCTATCTGAAGCACCCCTACATTTCGATCTACACCGGCCGCGGCTGCAAATCGCGCTGCACCTTCTGCCTGTGGCCGCAGACGGTCGGCGGTCATCGCTATCGCACCCGCAGCGTCGGCCACGTGATCGAGGAGATCGCCTGGGCGAAGAAAGCCTTCCCGCAGGTCAAGGAGTTCTTCTTCGACGACGACACCTTCACCGACGACCTGCCGCGCGCCGAGGCGATCGCCCGCGAACTCGGCAAGCTCGGGGTCACCTGGTCGTGCAATGCCAAGGCCAATGTGCCGCGCGAGAGCCTGAAGGTGCTGAAGGACGGCGGCCTGCGCCTGCTGCTGGTCGGCTACGAGAGCGGCAACCAGCAGATCCTGCACAACATCAAGAAGGGCATGCGCGTCGAGGTGGCGGAGAAGTTCACCAAGGATTGCCACGACATCGGCGTCACCATCCACGGCACATTCATCGCCGGCCTGCCCGGGGAGACACGCGAGACCCTGCGCGAGACCGCCGCCTGGGCGGCCAGGATCAATCCCCACACCATCCAGGTCTCGCTCGCCGCTCCCTATCCGGGCACCTTCCTCTACAAGCAGGCGGTGGAGAACGGCTGGCTCGACGCCGAGCACGCCGAACTGGTCGACGACCACGGCATCCAGATCGCCCCCCTGCACTATCCCCATCTCAGCCACGACGAGATCTTCAAGTCCGTCGAGACCTTCTACAAGAGCTTCTACTTCCGCCCGGGAAAGATCGGCTCCATCGTCGGCGAAATGGTCCGCAGCCCGGAGATGATGAAGCGTCGGCTACGGGAGGGGGTGGAGTTCTTCGAGTTTCTGAGGGAGCGGAAGAGCGCGGCGGCTTAGCGCACGGATCGTCGATTCACCTCGACGCCCCGTGTCCACTTCGCAGCCCATCGTAGACACGCGCTTATACCAATCCCCATCCGCGTGACGGGCCTTTCCGGAGAGATCACGGTGGCGGCGTCACCCCCTCACCCCACCCTCTCCCCC
>DASRLN010000045.1:0-11788 GCA_035648435.1 Caulobacteraceae bacterium | reverse complement strand
GATGAGCGGCGATCCGGTGGCCTTGCGCGGCGGCGATCGTTTCGGCGGTCACCCCGAAACGATCGCCGCCGCGCAAGGCCACCGGATCGCCGCTCATCGGGCCGCCGTCTGGTCTATCGACCCAGAGCTTCACCGGAGACGCCCTCAGGGCCCCGCTCAAGGTCAGTTCCGCCTCGCATTGCGGCCACGGATGGAAGGCCACCCGCCACTCGGCGCGCGCGTCGATCTTCGAGGCGGCGGCCATGGTCTCGTCGAGCGAATCCTGAAGGCCGCCGAAGCCATCGATCACCGCATGACCATTTTCCTCACGCACGGCGGCCGAGGCGCAGGGCATGGAAGCAGCCAGGACCCGGAGCTGGTCGAGCGGGGGCAGGGCGGGCGACGGCGGCGCCACCGTCGGCGCCTGCTTCGACGCCGGCTCCAGGGCGTAGGCCTCGCCGGCCATCGCCTGGAAGGTGGCGTAGTCGATCCAGGCATAGCCGTGATCGCCCCAGTTCGGACCCCAGGAATTGATCAGCCGGAACGCCTGGCGATCCTCGTCGTACCCGACGAGCGCCATGGCGTGCCAGTTGTCGCCGATCCGCTCGGCCTGATGAAAGACACCGTCGCCGTGCCAGCGTTCGTAGTCCTTGGTGATCGGCATCGCGAAGACCACCGGAACCCCGCGCGCCAGAGAGCCCTTGACGTCGTCCAGGATCAGCGGCGTGCGCCAGTCCTGGGGGGTTTCGCGATCCACCGCCCGCCATTCGGAGATTTTCAGACTGGCCGCCTTGATTCTCAGCCCCTCGGGCGCCGGCGACGCGCACTTTCCCGGCTCGTCCGGAAAATCGGCCACGCTGACCACGCCTTCGTTCTTCAACAGGTTCAATGCATCGACCATCTGGGTCGAGACCGAACAGCTCGAGCCCGCCGGACGCAGGCGATTGTAGACGTAGGCGGGGCTGGCGAGTTCCTCCGACTGGATCGGCCGGTGGCCGATGTCCGCCGACATCAGGAACGATCGGGCGGCGTAGACGGTGGCCCATTCGACGCAATCGGACTCGAGCCCCTGACGGCCGGGCATCGGGAACCGGTCGCTCAGATCGACGGACCTGGGCAGCCATGCCCGGTGCCGCCGCACTTTGGGCAGCCTGGCGTAGAGCGCCGGATCCACGGGCTTGGCGCCGGTGGCGAAATGGGGAGGCTCCTCGGCGCCGAGAGAGAGGAAGGCCGCCCCCGCCAACAGGGCGGCGCACGCCCCGGCTTTCCACGACTGCCTCACACGACGCCCTCCCCATCGGCCTTCCGGCCGGCGACTAGAAACGATAACCGGCCGTCACCGTGGCCGCATTGTAGCTTCCCGAGTTGGTCCACATCAGCCCGAAGCGCAGCAGCTCGAACTTGTTCTTGAGTTCGGCCTCCCGGGTGCGAACGCCGACGCTCACGGCAAATTCGTGATAGTCGCGATAGGCGACCTGGTCGCCCAGAACCTCCGTGTTCACATAACTGAGCCTCACCGATGACTGGCGGCCGAACAGGCGTTGTTCGAGGGGCCACTGATAGGCCACGCCGTTGCGTAGGACCCAGTTGTGCTCGGCCGCGTAGAAAGGTTGGCTGACGATGCCGCTGTTGACCGTGGTGGTGTAGCCGACCATGTCGCCGAGAACGAGATCGCCTCGGCCCACCTGGGCGAACCGGTAGCGACTGGTCACCGAGCCAGAGAGTATTTCACTGTTGGCGCCGATGGCGGCGTTCGAGTCGGCCAGGCCATAGGCGACGCGGGGAGTCAGCGACCAGTTCGGGGCGACCGGAATCTCCAGTCCGGCGTTCACCGATCCGGTTCCCGCATAGCCGGTGGGCGTGGTGAACGTACCGGACTGGGAGGTTGTCGTGCTGCTGGGAAGGACGACCAGATTGACCGGCACATCCAGCAGCGCCCGGTCGCGGCTGCCGGCGAACGGACGCCAAGCCTTCTCGTAATGAGCATCGTAACGCTCACCGTCGGCGCCGCTGTCGTCGAAATAGGTGAAGGCCGCGCCGATGGTGTCCGAGTCACCCTGGGCGGTGAACCGCGCGTCGCCTTCGACGTCCACGTCGGCGAGATCGAGATTGCCTCTCTGAATCTGGAACTGGACGCTGTTCGGCGCTCCGTAGGTCGGATACCCGGCGTAGTACCCCATGGTCTGGCCGTGAGCCAGGATCGGCACGGCGACGGCCGCGATCAGGATCGGTAAGCGCCTCATCTCTATTTTTCCCCTCGACGGCCGGCCGAAAATGCCGCGCCGATTCTGGCCCACTCTTGGTTAACACAAACTGCCGCGCGCGCGGCGCAATTCCATGGCGGCCATCATCCTCCCGCCTCGTCGGGCCGCAGATCGCGCGCCACCCGCAGTCCGACGTCCTCGCGGCGCTTGCCGACGGGCACGACGAAACGGTTGGCCGATCGCAGCTCGCCCGGCGTGCTCTGGAACGACCCACCCCGCACGATGCGTCGGCCGCAGCCGGCGTCGGCGCAGCCATCGGTCCATTGCCAGACGTTGCCCTGCATCTGGAAAAGGCCAAAGGCGTTGGGCGGATAGGCGTTCACGGCCTCGGGATAGCCCCTGTAAGGCGCCGTCGGCGAGCCGTGATAGCTGGCGGTCTGGTCGTAGTTAGCCTGGCTGGGGGTGATGTCGTCGCCGAAGGCGAACGCGGTGGTCGCCCCGGCGCGCGCGGCGTACTCCCACTCCGCCTCGGTGGGCAAGCGATAGGCGAGGCCCGACTGAACGGTGAGCCAGGCGATATAGGCCTGGGCGTCCTCGAAGCTGATGTCACTGGCTGGAATCAGCGGATTGGGGTTCTCCTTGGACCAGTCGCCCACGGGCCGGCACGCACCGTCGAGCACGCAGGCCTTCCACTCCGCCACGGTGACGTCGAAGACGCCCAGCGCGAAAGGGTGCGCGATCGACACCTTGGCCTGCAACGGCTCATCGCGGCCGCGGCCCGGCTCGCTGGCCGGTGAGCCCACTACTCCGTCTCCCGCCGCGACCACTCGCATGTACGGGCAGCTCGCACAGTCGAAGAACCGATCGGTGCCGGCGCCAGGATCGCAGGAGACGAAGCACGGCGGATCGCCTTGCAGGCCGTAGTCGAACGTCGGCTTCTGGCGAACCGGTCCGGGACGCATGGCCACGCGGTCGGAGACGCGCTTCAGGGCGTCGGCCATGTTCTGTTGCGGGCGGCGAATTTCCTCCGCCAGCACCTTTGAGAACACACCATCATCGAAAGCCACCTGGTCGGGGCTGGTGGAGAAGGCGACCAGGAAGCCTTGGTCGGGGCGCGACGCCAGCTCGGATTGGCGGGTCAGGCGCCGCAGCCCCTTGGCCCCGATCGCTTCGCTCGTCACGCTGGATGGCGCCGCCCCACTCGTCGTCGGGGTCGCCACCGGAGGCGCGCTGAGTACGCTGCGACACATGTCGAGCACGATCAATATCGTGCGCCCGCCCGACTTCAGGAGCGTCTTGGTGACGGTCGCGCGGCTCAAGGCCTCGGCGTCGCCGGCAAGGTTGGCCCCGGCATCGACGGGAAGCAGCATGACGTCGCCGTAGCTTCCGAGCGCCGCCCCGTGCCCGGAGAAATACAACACGCCGAAAGCCTTGGGACCGGCGGCGGCGAGCTTGTCCTTGAAGGCGGCGATCTGCGCGACCATGTCCGCGCGGCCGAGGTCGCGGCGCGCGGCGACCGGCCCGCTCCCGGCCGCGTCCACGAAGCCGACCCCGGTGAGGGCGGCGGCGATCTTGTCGCCGTCGCCATAGGTGCCGCCGAGACGGTCGAAGTTGGCGTAGGCGCTGTTGGCGATCACCAGCGCCAGCCGCGGTTCGCGCGGCGCGGCGGCGGCGTTCGGCGACGCGAAAAACTGGAATGCCAACGTCAACGCGGCGAGCATCCACCAGGCGGCGACAGGTCGAGCGGTGAGGCTGCGCATCCCTGATCCCACCTAGGATCCCGCGCCGGCGGCTTTGGGCGAGAACTCGACCTGGGTCACGACCCGGTCCAAAGCGTCCGCGTGAAGGACGACGTCATAGCCGCGGGCGGATCGGTAGCGATCGCTCGGCGACGTGCGGAAGAGGCCTGCCAGCCAGCTGCCCAGGCTACCCCGAGCGGCGTCGCAATACTGCTTCACGGTCACCGTGCCGCCGCCGGCCTGCGCGGCCGCGAACCAGGACGAGAGCAACTGCGGCGGCGGACTTTTGTCGGGATAGGGCTCGGTGAGGTTCACCACCACGCGCCCACCGGAGCGGAGCCGCCTGGCCAGGGACCGATTGAAGCCGATGGGCGATCCCAGCTGGAGTTGGGCATGCGCGAACGGCCGGTCGCAGAAATGGATCACTGGCCCGGGAGAGGGCGGCCCCGCCGTGGGCGTCGCCGCTGGCGCGGAGCGCGGAGGCGCGGGCGGGGTATCGTTCGTTTCCGGCTCCAGGACCTTCACCCCGCGCGAAGTCTCCGGGCTGGGCGCCGGTTGCGCCGACGCGCCGCCCACAGCCAGGGATCCGGCCAAGGCGATCACAATCAGCAGACGCCGCGACAAAATACTCATCTCGCTCCCCAGGCGGACACGGGCCTAGACGGCTCGGCCGACGCCAGCCTATGAGCCTACAGTGGAATCGAGACGTGGGTGGGGTCAATGCGACAAGATCGACTATTGCGTGTCGCCGCCGCCACAGTAGCGATCTTTGTCTGCCTGGGTTCGACCCCAGCGCGGGCCGAGACGCGCGCCCTGCTGGTGGGGGTATGGCAGTTCAAGTCCAAGACGATCCCGGATCTCAGGGGTCCGCCCAACGACCTCGCCGCCATGGAAGCGCTGGTCCGGGCGCAGGGTGCAACCGACGTCACCGTCCTGGCCAACGAAAATGTCACCCGCGCCTCGGTCGAGACGGCTCTCCATGCCCTGGGACTTCGCGCCAAGGCCGGCGACTGGCTGTTGTTCTACTATTCGGGCCACGGCGCCGAGGCCGAGGCGGCCGTGAAAGGGACGAGCGACGGAGACCGCGATCAGTTCGTGCCGCTGCCCGGCTTCGACATCGACGCCCCGGACCCCGAACGCTACATCGTCGACAAGGACTTCTATGCCTGGATCGCCCGATACGTGTCGCCGTCGGTCGAGGTGTTGTTCATTGCCGACGCCTGCCACTCCGGCACGCTTTTCCGCTCGATCGATCCGCGTGCCTGGGCGTTCACCCCCCGCCTCGCCTTCAGGGGTGGGGGAGAACTCATCAAGCTCACGGCCCGGCCGGCGCCGAGATTTCCCAGCGTCCTGCGGAATTCCGCCGACCCGCCGGCGGCGGCCATCCAGCGCGCCGATCTGCCCAACGAGATCTACGTCGGCGCGGCGCAGGACGACCAACTGGCTCTGGAAGCCTCCCTCCCCGTCGAAGGGGCGCCTTCGCGCGGGCTCCTGACCTGGGCGTTCGAGCAGGGCCTGACCACCTACGGTCCCGACGGCCGCACCCTGGCCGCCGATCTCAATCACGACGGTGTCGTCACGGTGGGCGAACTGGCGGTCTATCTGGACACCCAGACGCGAAGCCTGACCGGACAGAGGCAGGAGGCCAGCGTGCGCTTCGTCTCCGCCAACGCGGATCTGGCCCTGTTCAAGGGCGTCACGGCGACCCCAGCCAGAACGACGACCGCGTCCCCCAGGCCGGCGGTCTTCGCGGCCGATCCCGCCGCCCTGGCGATGCTGGCCGCTCAGACGGACTGGCGCCTGGCGACAGCGCCGGAGGAGGCCGACTTCGTTTGGGACTTTCCCTCCGGTTCGATCCTGCGGCGGTCGGGCGATGTCGTCGCACGGCGGGTCACGAGTCTGCCGGCGCTCCGCGGCGTGTTGGAGAAGTGGCGGACGGTCGAGGCGCTACGTCCGATGATGGCCGAAGCCTCCGGCCGCCTCATCGTCGGCCCGCGGCGCAATGGCTCGCGTTACGAGGCCGGCGCCAAGGTCGATCTCACCCTGACGACTCCGGTCACCGGACAGGGGGCGGGGCCGAGGTTCGTCACCGTCTTCGACCTGGCTTCGGACGGCACCGTCCAGGTGCTCTATCCGCTGGCGGAGGACGGCGAGGGACGCATGCCGGCGCGGGGCGCCCTGCCGGTGCTCGCCACCGAAGCGGTCGAACCGTTCGGGGCCGACCACGTCGTCGCTCTGATCACACCCCGCCGACCCGACGCTTTCCGCGATCTGCTGCGCACCGTGGGCGGATCGCGCGGCTCGGCCCGACTGGTGGAACCTCTTCGCCAGGAACTCGCCGCCGCCGCCGGCCAGGGCGCTCTGTCGGTGGGCGAACTCTACACCGGTTCCTGAGCCTGCCGGTCAGTTGCTGAGAATCACCGCCCGGGTCGGCGTGTCGCTCCGATTGACGATCTCCACCTTGAAGGGGCCGGACGCCCTGGGATTGAATGTGCATACCGGCGCGTAGTCGCCGTTGTCGTCCAGGCAGACGACCTTGCCGTTCTGGTCGCGCAGCCGCATCACCATCTTGGTCTTCACATCGCCGATCGCCCCGATCTTCAGCGGCGTCCCTCCCCGCGCCTGGACGGCGAAGCCATAGATCGCGCGCGCCCCGACATCCTGCACGATGCGCACCAGCCCCAGACCGAAAGCGCTGGACAGCACGCCGCGCGCGCCGGCCGATTCCGCCAGCCGAATCCGCGTCAGCAACTGGGGGTCGCCGCCCGCCAAGGCGCGCGCTTCGGAAAACAGGCCCTCGGCGGTAAACGTCGCGGACTCGCCAGGCGAGGTCGTCGCGCCGGCGGGGCCGGCCGCCTTGTCCCGGAACGGCACCTCCTGGAGCATGCGGGCCGCCACCAGCAATGCCTCCGGATCATGCTGCCGCCGGCCGAAATCGGCCACGCGCTTGGCGGCCATGGCCTGATCGAAAGCGTCGAACTCCGGCGCCGACTGGGCGATGGGCGGCGCGACCGCCTGGGCTTGAGCCGCCTGGCCGCCGATCATCGTGATCGACAGCGCGGCGCAGCCCGCGACAATCATTCCTTTCACCATGCCCTGCCCTTTCGGTTATCAGCCGGCTGATCGCTTATAGATCGTGCGTCAGCGGCGAGCCACGCTTTCGGAGAAATCCCTTGGGAGACAGCCAGACCGCGGTGATTCGCTATCGGGCCTTCATCAGTTATAGCCACCGGGATCACGGGGTGGCGCGTTGGCTGCATCGGGCCATCGAGGCCTATCGTGTTCCGGCGTCCCTGGTCGGTCGCGAGACCGCGTACGGCGCGATACCGCGCAGACTGAGCCCGGTGTTCCGCGACGAAGAGGAGCTGGCCGGGGCCGCCGAGCTCGGCCCCGTCCTCGAAGGCGCCCTGCGTGACTCGGCGGCCCTGGTGGTGATCTGCTCGCCGGCGTCGGCGGGCTCCCGATGGGTCGATCATGAGATCCGCTTCTTCAAGCGAGTGGATCCCAACAGGCCGGTTCTTGCCGTGATCGCCCAAGGAGAACCGGGATCCGAACACGAGTGCTTTCCCGCCAGCCTGCGGTTCGGGGTGCATGCCGACGGCAGTTCCGATCCCGAGGTCGATAGCGAGCCCCTCGCGCCCGACCTTCAGAAGCAGGATCGCGACAGCGTCAAGCTCAAGCTCATCGCCGGCCTTCTTGGGGTCGGCTACAACGATCTGGCCCGCCGCGATCTGCGTCGCAGCCGCCAGCGGATGGCTGCGTTCGGTTCGCTGGCCGTGGTGATCATCGCAGCGCTGAGCGTCCTGTCGATCGCGGCGTTCAGCTACGCCCGGATGGCCATCGAACAGCGGAACCTGGCCCGCAAGGCCACGGCGACGGCGCAGCACAATGCCGTGGAGGCCGAGCGGCGGGCGTGGCTCGCCGAAGTGGCGGCCCAGGAGGTCCGCCGGGATGCCGATCTGCTGGCCGCCGCCCCCCGTCGGGGACATCGCTAGCCATGGCCAGGGCGCTGGATCCCTCGGAGGTGGTGCGGGCGCGACTGACCGCCCCCGGCCCGAAGAGAATTCTGGCGATCGACGGCGGTGGCGTGCGCGGCGCCCTGGCGATCGGCATGCTCACGCGCCTGGAAGCCACCCTCCGCGCCCGGCTGGGCCGACCGAAACTGGTGTTGGCCGACTATTTCGATCTGATCGGCGGCACATCGACCGGCGCGATCATCGCCGCCGGCCTGGCCCTCGGCCGTGACTGCGCCAATCTTGAGAACCTGTACCGCCGAATGGGGCCGCGGGTGTTCGGGCCGGGCCTGCGCGTTCCCCTGGTGCAGGCCCGCTTCAATCCGGGCCGCCTGCGCGCCCTGCTCGAGGAGGAGTTGGGTCCCGAGACCCTGGGAACCGCGCCTTGGCAAACCGGATTCGCCGCCATCGCCAAGCGCGTCGATACCGGAAGCCCCTGGGTGCTGACCAATTCGCCGGCGGCGAAATACTGGCTCGGCGATCCCGGCGAGGTCGCGGCGGGAGGAGATCCGGACGCTCGCGCGGTGGTGGCCAACAAGGACTATCCGTTGGCGAAGGTGGTCCAGGCCAGCGCCGCGGCCCCGTTCTTCTTCGACCTGGTTTCGGTCGAGGTCATTCGCGGCCGGCCCGGTATCTTCTTCGACGGGGCCATTTCACCCCACAACCTTCCGGCCCTCCAGCTGGCCATGACCGCCCTCGTTCCGGCCTACGGATTTGGCTGGCGGGCCGGCGCCGACCGGCTGATGATCGTCTCGGTCGGCACCGGCCAGGCGAGACCTCGCCAGTCGCGCTGGGTCGGCCGCCGGATGCTGTCTCTATGGAAGGCGATGACAGCCCTGATGTCTCTGGGCTACGACTCCGGCCAGCTGGTGGTGAGCCTGATGCAGTGGCTGGGAACCTCGCCCCAACCGTGGATGATCAACTCCGAGGTTGGCGACCTTTCCGGAGTGGCGCCGGGGCCGCCTCTGTGGACTTTCGTCAGATATGACGCGCCCCTGGAAGAAGAGTGGCTGGAGAACGTGCTCGGAGCCGCGCCGTCGGCACGGCTCATCAAGGCCTATCACCGCATCGACGGGGCCGCCAACATCCCGGCCCTCGTCGCGTTGGGCGAAGCGGTTGGAGACAAGCTGATCAAGCCCGATCACTTCCCTGGCCGGTTCGACCCCCCCGAGCCCGCTTCGCCACCCGCGCCTGCCAAAGGCAAAGGGCGGGCGCGACGAAAAGCTCCATGATCAGGGCCCAGCGCATGTTTCCGGGATCTCCGGCGATGAATACGCCGGCGAGGCGCGCCAGGCCGCCGCAGACGACGATGGCGGTGAGTAGGCGGATCACGCCCGTGCGCCGCTCGATGGCTGGAACGAAGGACCAGTAAAGAAGGCCGATGGCGAGCAGCAGGCCCGACAGATAGCGGACGTGGCTATCGGCCCCGCGGCCCGGCCAGCCGCCGAACGCCGCCGCGCCGAGGACGGCGCCGGCGAGGCCCGCGAATACCGGGACGCAGGCGGCCAGAAGGATCGCGCCTTGCAGCGCCCGACGCTCCATGGCTCATCCTTGCGGTTCCCCGGGCGCCGATGTCCATAGCGGCGCGGCATTGCCGGGCGATTTCGAACCCCCATGTTCGGCTCGCCTGGCGGGAGATCGAATGACGGATTTCGAGGGACCGTGGGGCGCCCCGCCGCCGCCGCCAACGCCCGGCGGGCGCCGCCGGCTGGGGCTGATCCTCTGGCTGGCGCTGCTGGCGGTGGCGGCCGGGATTTTCGTGCTGCTGGTGTTTCTGTTTCCAGGCCAGCTTTCGGGCGAGGACCTGGTCTGGGCGCTCGGCCTCTTTGGCCTGCTGGCCCTCGTCTCGCGGGGGATGCTGGCGGCGCGGCGGCCTCATCTGGCGGCGACCGTGCGTTACGTCGCCATCTGGGCGGCGATCTTCGCCGTCGGCGTGGTCGGCTACGTCTTTCGCGACGATTTCCAGGCCGCCGCCTCGCGGGTGCGTTCCGCGCTCGCTCCCGGAATTGCGACGCGAGCCGGCGCGCGGTCCCTGGTCGTCGGCCGGGCCGAGGACGGCGCTTTCTATGTCATGGCCGAGGTCGATGGCGCGCCGGTGCGGTTCCTCATCGACACCGGCGCCAGCGACATCGTACTCAGCCCCAGGGACGCCGAGCGTGCCGGGCTCACCGCCGCGGCCACGCGGTTTTCGAGCGCCGCGGAGACCGCCGGCGGCGTGGCCTGGGGCGCGCCGGCGGTCGCCCGTCGCCTGGCCGTCGGTCCGATCCGACTCGCCGACGTGCCGGTGTTCATCAACCAGAAGCCGATGGGCGTTTCCCTGCTCGGGATGCCGTTCCTGCGGCGGCTGAGTTCATTCGAGGTGCGCGGCGACCAGCTGTTCCTTCGCGCCCGCGGTTGATCTGGCCGGCCTACGGGCGCATAAGGCCGACCTTCCCGGCGCCAGCCCTTGCTCGAGCGCCCTCACCGTCACGTCCCCCCGGCCACCGTTGTCGGGGACGAGGACGGCGGGGACTTCCGCCCGCGTCCGACGCGCTCGGGAGCGAGCGCGGCTGCGTCACCCGCGCGGATCTCGCCAAGATGTTCGAAGGACTGAGCGAGCGGCTTTCCGGGGTCTTCGACCGGCTCTCCGGCCGCGGCGTCCTGACCGAGAGCGATATCGACGAGGCCATGCGCGAGGTCCGCGTGGCCCTGCTCGAGGCCGACGTCGCCCTGCCCGTCGTGCGCACGTTCATAGACGAGGCGCGCAAAGCGGCCTCCGGCGAGGCGGTGATCCGCTCGGTCAAGCCAGCCGACCAGGTGGTCAAGATCGTCCATGACGGCCTCGTCGAAATGCTGGGGGGCGAGGGCGAGGCCGAGCCCCTCCGCCTGGCGCTCAATCCGCCGACGGTGATCCTCATCGCGGGCCTCCAGGGCTCCGGCAAGACAACGATGTCGGCCAAACTCGCCCTGCGCCTCGCCAAGGTCGAGCGCCAGCGCGTGATCATGGCCTCGCTCGACGTGCGCCGGCCGGCAGCCATGGAGCAGCTGGCGATCCTGGGCAAGGAAGCGGGCGTTGATACCCTGGCCATCGTTCGGGGCCAGGCGCCGGCGGACATTGCCCGGCGGGCCCTGTCGGCGGCGAAACTGGGCGGCTTCGACGTGCTGATCCTCGACACCGCCGGGCGCACGACGCTGGACGAGGCGATGATGAGCGAGGCGGCGGAGGTCGCCCGCATCGCCACGCCGGCCGAAACCCTGCTGGTCGCCGACAGCCTGACCGGCCAGGACGCGGTGCGCACCGCCAAGGCTTTCCACGAACGCCTGCCGCTCACCGGCCTGGTGCTCACCCGGGCCGACGGGGATTCGCGCGGCGGCGCGGCGCTGTCCATGCGGGCGGTGACCGGCCTGCCGATCAAGTTCCTGGGGACGGGTGAGAAGATCGACGCCCTCGACGTCTTCGACGCCCGCCGGGTGGCCGGCCGCATCCTCGGCCGCGGCGACGTGGTGGCGCTGGTGGAAAGGGCCGCCGCCGATTTCGACCAGGCCAAGGGCGAGATCATGGCCCGCAAGCTCGCCAAGGGCCAGTTCGACCTCGAGGACATGGCCGAGCAGCTGGCGCAGATGGAGCGGATGGGCGGTATGGACGGGCTGATGGGCCTGCTGCCGGGAGTCCAGAAGATCAAGAGACAGATCGCCGAGGCCGGCGTCTCCGACGGCATGATCCGCCGCCAGCGGGCGATCATCGGCTCGATGACGGTCAAGGAGCGCCGCAAGCCGGACATCCTCCAGGCCTCGCGCAAGCGGCGGGTGGCGGCCGGGGCCGGGGTCGAGGTGGCCGAGATCAACCGCCTGCTCAAGCAGCACCGCCAGATGC
>DASRLN010000044.1:0-20151 GCA_035648435.1 Caulobacteraceae bacterium | reverse complement strand
TCACGTCGAGGTCGATGGCTGCTTCTACTCCGTTCCCTACCGGCTGATCGGCGAGGCCATCGACGTGCGTGTCGCCGATCGCACGGTCGAAGCCTTCCACAAGGGCGAGCGGGTCGCCAGCCACGCCAAGTCGCCGGGGCGGCGGGGACACGTCACCGTTCCCGAACATATGCCCAGCGCCCATCGCCGCCACGCTGCCTGGACGCCGGCGCGCATGATGGCCGCCGCCGATAGGATCGGCCCGGCCGCGGCGGCCCTGTTCTCGGAGATCATGACCGACCGGCCTCATCCCGAGCAGGGCTTCCGCACCTGTCTGGGCATCCTCGCGCTGGAGAAGACCTACGGCCAGGCGCGGATCGAAGCGGCCTGCCAGCGCGCCGGCATCATCCGCGCCCGCTCGGTCAGCTCCGTCCGCTCGATCCTCAAGACCGGTCTCGACCGCGCCTTCCTCGATCTCGAACCCGAGCCCGAACCCCTGCGCCACGGCAACATCCGGGGCCGGACCTACTTCCACTGACCCTCGAAGGAGACATCATGCTCGTCCACCCCACCCACGAACGTCTGATCGCCCTGGGCCTGGCCGGCATGGCCAGGGCCTTTGAGGAACAGCGGGCATCGCCCGACGTCCTCGCCCTCTCCTTCGAGGAGCGCGTCGGCATCATGGCCGACCGCGAAGCCGCCGAGCGCGACACCCGGCGCACCGCCACCCGCCTGAAGTTCGCCGCCCTGCGCCAGAACGCGGCGCCCGAGGATATCGACCTGCGCACCCCGCGCGGCATCGACCGGGCGCTCCTCGCCAGCCTCGTCGCCGGCGACTGGATCGACCGCCACGATAACCTGGCGATCATCGGCGCCACCGGCGTGGGCAAGAGCTGGATCGCCTGCGCCCTCGGCCACAAGGCGTGCCGTGATGGTCGCACCGTCCTCTATCAGCGCGTCCCTCGGCTCTTCGAGGCCCTCGCCCTGGCCCGCGGCGATGGACGCCATGCCCGTCTCCTCAAGACCCTGGCCAACGACGACTGGGGGCTGCAAGTCCTCACCCAGGCCCAGCGGATCGACCTGCTCGAAATCCTCGAAGACCGCAACGGTCGCGGATCCACCCTCATCACCAGCCAGGTCCCCATCGACCAGTGGTGCGAGGTCATCGGCGATCCCACTCTCGCCGACGCCATCCTCGACCGCTTCGTCCACAACGCCCACCGCCTCAACCTCACCGGCGAGAGCATGCGCCGGACCAACGCCAGACGAAGCCTTGACGCCGGCCCAAAACCCATGATTGCGTAAACCCGTCGGTCAGTCTCCAGACCGCCCACGATCGCGTGGAATCGGCGCCCACCATCGCGTGGAATGAGCGCCCACGATCAGCGGAATACGCATCCACGATCCCTCCGCCGGCTATCGGCCTGGCGTGCCGACGCCAGGCGGACGTCCCGGTAGACACCCACAAGTTAGCAGGCTCTCGACATACAAGGGGGACCGCGAAGCGGTGGAGGGGGCGGCCGCGTCAACGATCGGTCGGACCTGCCCCTACCCCACCTCGATCCGATCGTTCGCGCCGAACGGATCGACGTGAACCGAAAATGGCCGCGCCAGGGAAATCGGCGCGCGGCGCCTGCCGTCCTGGCGGAAGGCCACCAGTCCCGCCGCCTCGAGCTTGCCCAGCGTGCGGGCGAGGTTCGGCCCGGCCCGATGGGTGAGCTTGGTCAGGGCCGCCACGGACCTGGGCTTCTCATCGCGAATGATCCGCAGGAGTTCGCGGTTCTCCGTCGTCAACAGGCGCATCAGGGCCTCGACGCTTTCCACGACCAGCCCCCCGGACCCTTCGCGCGCCGGCTCGCCCTTGGCCGCGGCGAGCAGATCACTCTTGAACCCCGCCCAGCTCTGAACCTTCACCTTCACCGTCGTCATCGGTCCGATCCTTCACTCCGATCATCACCGCCGAAACGCCGCGCTCCGCCAGGACACGCTCCACCTCGTCCAGGAAGTCCTGGACCAGCCGCAAGGCGGACCGGAACGCGTAGGGCCGGCCCTTGTCCTTCCCGGTCCGATGCCAGTGATCGTGCGCGACGGGCTTTGCCTTGTACCGGCCGCCCAGGGGCGGCGCGGCGTGGGCGTTGTCGAATCCCAGCAGCCTGACGCCCTCCGGGTCGTGGAGGGTCAGGCTGTAGGAAAGCCCATGCGGTCTCTGCCGCGTCGGCTCCGTGCGCTTCACCTCGATCTTCACCCAATACCCCTCGTCGAAGAGATAGCGGGCGCCATCGAAATCCAGGAGATAGGCGAGTTCGTCCTTCGGCGATGACTCCAACTTATCTTATCCTGTGAGGATAATAATGGAGCCGCGCGGCGATATCAAGGCGCGGCGGAGGGCCCGTGCGGAGGAGCTCGAAGGCCTCGCACTCCTGCACAGATGCTGCGCCTGGGCTTCGTTCATTCCTCCTCCTCAAACATCTCCTCAGCCCTGAGCGTTTCGTCGATGCTTCGCTGCGCGGAATCCCTAATGGCGGTGAACAGCCGATAGGCCGGATCGAGGCGAGAGAGCTTTGACAGGACGAGTTCGGCCTGAGCGACGTCCTCCAGGTCTCTGGGCAGCGGCTTGCCGGCTTGGCCGGACCGCATGCCACTCGTTGCGCACGCATAGAGCTGGATGAACGCATGCTCGAGCACATCCGGGTCGACCAGCTGACAGCGCCGCAACAGCGCTAGGATGAAATGTGTTTGGCCGAGTACGAATTCTGATCGCGCCCGACGCAGCAATCCCGCGATTTGGCGCAGGGACGCGGATGTCGCCGTGGGCAGAAGCGGCCCAAAGAAATTGACAAGCGCCTGATCGTCGAATGCGAACATGGCCTCGAACACGGAACTGGCCGCCTCGTCAAAGACTGAGCCCCGATCGCGGTTCTCCGCAAGCCAGTTCCACACCCTACTCAGACTGGCGACGCCGGCGTCGGTTTCGAGAAACTGAAGCCGCTTATGGCTGTAGGACCCATGGTTGGCCGCTCGGATCTCATAGCTATTGGCGGTCGCCGCCATTTCGACCCGTCGCATGAAGAAATCGGCCGTCTCGTCCGGGAAGCGGTATGAGAGTTCGGCAAGAAGCTCGTCGATCCAGTGACCGCTCAACTGAGGGATCGGCTCAAGCGCGGCCAGCACGCGCTCGGCGTCGGCTTGTCCGAAGATGTTCCAGAGATCGGGGTCGCCGGCCCGAAGGGCCATTGCGAGATCGTCTGCAACCCTGGTGCCACCTGCAAGGTCTGCTTTGAGCAGCAAGTCGAGCTTGGTGCGGATATCGATCCCGCGCCACTGCCAGAGACCCGTAATCGCCCTGGAAGCTACATTGGGAAGGGGTGACGTGAGCACCGCGCCGAGGATGTCGATATCTTCGCGGGTCGGTTGCCCACCCAGGCCGCCAAAGCCGGAAGCCACCGCGCCGATCAGCGTCTCGTCTCCGGACTCCAAGAGCTGGCGGGCAGTTAGTCGGCCTTCGTCGGCCGCCTTTTGGAGAAGCTCGCTCAGGGCCATCGAAGCGTAGTCGCGCGTCGATGAATTCGGATCGACGAGCGCGTTCGCCAACAACGCTCTGGCGAACTCCAGGTCTGAGCGCGCTAGCGCTCCCACCAACATTTGGGCGGAGTTGGTCTCCTGCCCGGCGCTCGCCAATTCGTCTAGGGCCGCCTCTACGTACGCCCGCCGCTGCTCTGGCTGGGGCGCGGCATCTTCTATTGCATCGACAATGCCCTTCAGCCAAGCCTCAAGATCTGCCTGCCATCGGTTGGCATCGACGATGGGCACAAAGATTTGTCCCCATCCGTCCGCGAGCGCCGTTAGCGCGCGGAAGTGCGCATCGGTAGGCAAGGCTTTCATTGCTGCACGGGCAGCTGCTTTGACCGGCCCCGCCCCGTGACGAGCATGCCAATTGACCGATTTGGCGATCCCAAGCGCCGCCACGGGATGAACGCCGGCTTTGAGCGCGCGGGCGAGCTTCCTGAGCGTCTGAGCGAACTCCGCATTCAGCGAATCGCGAAGCGCGTCAGGCGGATCGCTGTTCATCGCCCCGAACGGCGCCCGGAGGGCAACCTCAAAGAAGTTGGCCGCATCGGCTGCGACCCTGGGGTTGGGATGAGACAACAATGCCATCACTCGCGCCGTGACCCTCTGGCGCCAGGGCTGCACGACCTCATAGTTCACATAGTAAGCCGACAGGCTGAAGTTGTGGCCGACGGACTCGGTATGGACGCCCTCGACGCTCATGATCGGCTTGAGAATGCCGAGCGGCGTCAGTTCCGTCGACCAATTGTCCTCGTCTTCAGAAAGCCGAAGGCCGAACTCGGCGACACCTTCGACGAACGAGTGTGGATTGCGGCGGTTTATCTCACCAAGGTCGGTTAGGACCTTCGCCGGATTCGCGCGACCGTGCTTGATCTGGCCGGACTCACGCGCCAGGTCCCAAAGGAGTGCGAGCACATCTTCAAAATGGCTTCCGGAATGGGCAATATTCCTGGCGACTTCGTCGAAGGCGGCGAGCCGCCGGCCAAATTGAGACACGCGCGAGATGAAATCAAGAGCCTGGCGTGGCTGATAGAGGGCGGCGGCCTTGATGGCGTCAAGGCGCGGGTCCCAGTCTTCGGTGACATTGTCAAAGCTACGCCAAACGGCGTCCAATAGGCCGCTGTTCGCTGTGTCGCCTTCGGTGCGGCGCCAATCCAGCCGGCCGAGATTGACTAGGGCATTCTTCAGGAGGCCCGTCGGCATCGCCTCCAGCAGCCGGTTGGCGAGGGGCGAGAGCGCACCTTGGCCGTCAAGGCAGGCCCGCTCAATAAGGAAGTCCCCGAGAACATCGGGCATGAGGCGGCATGACGGTCCACGCCGAAAGGCAACGCCACCGTCAATCAAGACCTTCAGCGTCCGGCTAACCTGATCTTCATCTAGACCCTTAACGGCGACGATCAGGTCGCGCACCCGCGCGTCGTCGAGGTTGAATGGCTGAACAACGGCCAAAACCTCTAGGACGGCGCGATGGGTGTGCTCTTCCCCGCGCGCGGCGAGGTCGCCTTCCAAAACCTGGGCGAACTTGCCTTGAATGTACTGGCGAAGGTCGTTGTTCGCGCGAGCGCTCTCTAGAGGAAGCCGCTCCAGAGCGATGACGCGCGACACCATCGCCACGAAGAGCGGCGAGTCGCCGGAGGCGCGCGCGATCGGCTCGGCCCATTCAGTCGGCGAGCCGAATTGTTCGAGGATCTCTTGAGCCAGCTCGATCAGCCGCGGCCTAGAAAGCCGACCGAGGGCGATCTGACGCGGACTCACAACGCCGTGGACGGCCGCTTCCCCGAGAATTCTGTCCTTGGCGTAGGGGCGCGTCGCCATGACGAGGCGCACCTGCCGAGCCGGATTGCTCGCCAACTCGAACAAGGCTCCCAGGCCGTCGCGATCGTGGGCATCATCGACGATCAAAATCTTTGGCCCGGGACCCAGGTCGTCCAGAGATTGCGGCGAGAGCGGAGCGGTATTCGAGAGGAACCTGAGAAGAGTCGCCGGTTCCTTGACACTGACGTGCTCAGCGATCGACTTGAGCAGGCGTGACTTTCCCATGCCGCCGGGCGCGACCAGAACCGTCACTTGGCCGGCTGCGTCCAGAGCATCCAAAAGCCGGTCGTGCTCGGCCTCGCGCCCCCATAGGCTCCAGCTATGGCTAAAGGGCTTCTCCCGACCGTCATAGGGGCGGAAAAATTCGCTCGCCAATAGCCACGGCCCCCGTTCGCTGCTTCCCAAAAGCGCCCGCCGCTGCCCGGGAAAGTAGAGGTCGACCAGCTGCTCCTGATCGTGTACCGGCAAGTCTCGGACAATGCGCGAGACGTCATCTCGGTCCCAAAGCGTCCAGCCGGGGGTCTTGCGAAGCTCCTCCGCGGCCTGGGGGCTTGCGACGCGGCTCAGCACGAGAACCTTTTGGTCCGCATCAGCGGTGAAGGCCGCGACGACGCGCTTCACCTCGGCGGGGCCGAACTTCGCAGCGCGCTTGCACTGGAAGCCCATCCGGCGCCCATCGGCGAGCAAGGCGATAACATCGACCCCGTCTTGCTTGTGACCGGACGAGCCAGCGCGCCGGACCTCCGCGTCGCGATGACGCCGCTGGACCACATCGGCGATGAAGTACTCGAAGGTGACGGGATCTAGGTGCTCAATGGGAAAAGGCTGAACGGAAGTGACGGTCGGCAGAGGTGCGTAGCCCGCCATGCGAGACATCTCGCCGGCATTCAGCTTCAGGGTCGCCGCGAGGTCGGCAACCTGTTCCGGCCGCGGCCGATGCGTGCCGGCCTCCCACCGGCTGATGGACTGCTGAGAGACATCGAGCCGAAGAGCGAGGTCGCGCTGATTCGCGAGGCCGGCGGTGACGCGCGCGCGCGCAATGGCTTGCCCGAGGAGTGGGTACCGAACTTCCATCCGTACCCTCTATCTGAGTATGGGGGGCCGCACAACCCGCGTGTGTGCTGAATTGGGGACGGGTGCTCTGTCCCTTGCTACGCTAGTCGTCGATGTCCAGCGGCGCGCGCGTGCGGTTAAGGCCGCCCAGCTTTTCCCAGAGGCCCTTGCGGTTGCGAGCTGCAGTTTGGGTGATTCCAAGGGCCTTGGACGCGCGGTTGTACCCGGCACTGTCATCGAAAAGGCGGTAAATGATCTCCGTGCCACGAGCGGTGAGATTTGCGCCGTCCTTGTTGCGGGGGTCTTGGGCCTGCTCAAGCGTCGGGATTTTGACCCCGGCGGCGGGGCTGGAGTTCGCGCCCGCGATCTTGACGATCAAGGCATCCGTCGTGCGGTTGATGTAGTCCACGAGTTCCGTGCGGTGGCTCTCAAGGGCGGCGACGACGGCGGAAGTGGTGAAAGCGGTGGTCATGAGAGAAGCTCCTTCTCTGTGATTCACCATCAACGACGTTGACGATGGCGCTCCGGTTTCCGTAGTGCACGCACTCCCTACACGAATGCACTATCGTACGTCAATCGACTTGGCGTCGTCGCTGCCGCGTCGCCGCTCTAGCCGTGGCCGAGATGCCAAAAGGTCGATGTCCCCTACGGGTCGTTCCCTGCCGTCAGACCGGCGCAGCAAATGTCCGCGGAATACGTCGACAGAATACATATCGCCTACGTCTGACAAACGGCGGCAGGTGAATGGGTATCCTGTCGCCACTCCCCAGCCCCGACAGCCGGCAAGCCGGCCGCCTACGCGGCCCCGGCGCGGGCGACGGCGTCCGCGCCGGCTGGCAGGCGCATGGGACAGGTGGGGTCGGTGGCGGCGTGCCATACGGCCTCCGAGACGTCGCGCGAGTAGGTGACGTCGCCGCCGGCCCCGAAGCGGGCGAACATCTGCGCCGCCAGCGCCTGGTAGGCGTCGGGGATGTTCAGGCCCATCCGGTCGCGCGCGTTGGCGCCGAAGGGCGTCTCGGGGGCACGGCCAGGGATGACGATGCGGACGCGCACGCCCAGCGGCGCCAGCTCCAGCGCCACCGACTCGGTGAAGGCGTTCACCGCGGCTTTGCTAGCCGTGTAGATCGACATCAGGGGCAGCGGCTGGAAGGTCACGCCCAATGTAACGTTGACGATCACGCCCGACCCCTGCTCGCGCATCTGCGGGACCACGGCCTGGGTCATGGCGATCGTGCCCAGGGTGTTGGTCTCGATGAGCTCGCGGATCTTGTCCATCGAGACGCCCTCGAGTGGGCTGACCATGCCGACGCCGGCATTGTTGACCAGCACGTCGATCGGGCCAGCGGCGTCGACCGCCCGCGCGATGCTGCCGGCGGCGGTGACATCGAGCGGCAGAATTCGCAGGCGGTCCGAGGGCGGCAGCACATCCTTGCGCGGGGTGCGCATGGTGGCGATGACCGTCCAGCCGCGGTCCAAGAAGTAGCTCGCGGTGTCGAGACCGAAGCCGGAGGAGCATCCGGTGACGAGGACGGTATTCATCGAAGTTCCTCTCCAGCGCAGGCGCGGTCGGCTCGCGGCCCCAGTTTACGCGCGGCCGGGAGCGGGCGCCACGAGGAAAGGTCCCGGCGGCAATCGCGCCTCACGCGCCATCCCACCCAAAAATAGATCGAAATCCTGCTTCAAATTCCAAAATAGATGTATTATTCCCCATTCCCGAAGGGAGCGCACCATGGATGCAGCCGCGCGCCGCCAGGCGTGGAACGACAAGGGCTTCTTCGTCGTGCGCGGCCTGGTGGACGCCGCCGAGGTCGCCGCCATCGAGGCCGAGGTGATCGCCCGCATCCGCGCCGATCCGCCGCAGGATCATCCCGGCGAGACGCTCTACGCCGCCGGCCCGAACTACGCGATCTTCCCGGAGAAGGCGCCCAGCCCCGGGGCGGTGAACCCCGAGGACCGCATCGCCAAGGTGTTCAACTGCCACGCCGAGGGCCGCACGCGGCGGGTGGCGCAGAGCGCGGCGATCGTCGATGTGGTGGCCGGGATCCTCGGGTCCGATCTCGACTGTTTCCAGAGCCAGTTCATCTTCAAGAACCCCGGCGTCATCGGCCAGCCGTGGCACCAGGATTCCTACTACTTCCGCTTCGACCGCCAGCCGCAGGTGGGCGTCTGGCTCGCCCTGTCGCGGGCGACGCTGGAGAACGGCTGCCTGTGGGTGCTGCCGGGCTCGCACAAGGCGGGCGTCCACGACCATGTGCCGGACCTGCGCCCCGCCGCCAACCGCGCCTACATGGAGATCGTCAGCCAGGATGACGCCGCCCGCGAGCCGGCCCTGATGGCGCCGGGCGACGTGCTCTTCTTCCACAGCTATCTGATGCACATGTCGACCGACAATGTCGCCGATGAGCGCCGCGCGGCCATGGTCTATCACTACGCCAGGACCGGCACGCGAGCGCTGAGCCCTCAGGTCGAAGCGACCCTCGCCCCCGTCAACCGCTGGGTCCCCGTTCGCCGCCGGCAGGCCGCATGAACGCCCCCGCCGCGCCCCGCGCCCATCCGCGCAACCAGGGCTTCGCCTGGCGGGAGGCGCGTCCCGAGGCTGGACTGCGTCGCGTCACGCCGGCCCAGAAACGGCAATTCGACGAACAGGGCTTCTTCGTCCTCCAGGACGCCTTCACGCCGGAGGAACTGGCCGCCGTCGAGGCGGCCATCGATCCCCTCGAGCAGGAGCACGAACGGCGGGTGCGCGCCAAGGAGGGCAACAGCCGCCTGTCGCGGGCCGACGCCATCACCTTCACCGTCCACATCGTCGGCAAGTCGCCGGTGCTGCGCGCTTTCGCCGCCCATCCGGCCCTCGCCGATCTCTGCCACGACCTGATCGGCGACGACGTGCGCCTCTACTGGGACCAGTCGGTGTACAAGAAGTCCGGCGTGCCGCAGGAATTCCCCTGGCACCAGGACAACGGCTACACCTTCGTCGAGCCGCAGCAGTACCTCACCGTGTGGATCCCCCTGGTCGACGTCGATATCGAGAACGGCTGCCCGTGGATCGCGCCGGGCCTCCATAAGCTCGGCACCCTGGAACACTGGCCGACCCCGATCGGCTTCAAGTGCCTCGAGGAGGCCCCCGGCGCCGTGGCCGCCCCGGCCAGGCGCGGCGACGCCATCGTCTTTTCCTCCCTCGCCCCCCACCGCACCGGCCCGAACCTCAAGGCCGGCACGGTGCGCAAGGCCTATATCCTGCAATACGCGCCTGTCGGCGCGCAGGCCGTGAAGCCCGACGGCTCGCGCCTGGCCCAGGACGACCCCGACCGCCAGTTCCCCATCCTCGTCGGCGGGGAAGCGCCGTGAGGGGACCGGTTCAACGTCACAATCGTAGCGCGGGCTTCCAGCCCGCTCTTCGCGCCGATCGGGGCGGCGCGTGGGGCAAAGAGCGGGCTGGAAGCCCGCGCTACGAAATGGGGGTGTCCGCATGACCGAGGCGCTCTGGAAAGACCCCGCCGACCTCGCCGATCTCGCCGCCCGCTTCCGGCGCGACGGATTTGTCCATGTGCCGGGCGTGCTGACGCCCGCTGAACTGGCGCGCGGCGGGGCGGCGGTGGACGAGGCGGTGGCGGCGCGCAAGCGCGGCGACACCCGGCGCCTGGACGAGAAGACCCCCTACGAGCAGTCGTTCCTGCAGTGCCAGTACATCTGGGAGGATTTTCCCGGCGTGCGGCCCCTGACCTTCCATCCGGCCATCGGCGAGATCGCCGCCACCCTGATCGGCGCGGCGCGCATCCGCCTGTGGCATGACCAGGCCCTCTACAAGGAGGCCGGCGGGCGCGAGACCGAGGCCCACACCGACCAGCCCTACTGGCCGATCGCGCAGAGCGACACCGCGACGGTGTGGATTCCGCTGGGCGAAGTCGACGAGACCTCCGGCTGCATGGGCTATGTGCCGGGATCCCACCTGGCCCCGGCCGAGTTCGTGGACATCTTCGGCACCCCCGGGGCGGGCAAGGCGCTGGAAGCGAAGTTCGCCGCCACCCCGCCGGTCTTCGTCCGCTGCCAGAGCGGCGACGTCATCTTCCACCACGGCTCGACCGTGCACATGGCCAGGGCCAACCGCTCGGCGGCGACGCGGCGGGTCTACACCGCCATCTATTTCCGCGACGGCTGCACGCGCGGCGGCGAGCGCGCCCATCCTTCGGTGGACCGCGACGCCATCGCCGTCGGCGCCCCGATCGACGGCGCCGCCACCCCGATCGTCTGGCCGCTCGAGGACGGGCGCCTCCCCGAACCCGCGCCGTGGCCCGCCGCCGGCCTCCCCTGGCGCGACCGCGCCGAACGCCTCGGCATCATCCCGCCGCGCGCGGGGTGATCGATGACGCGCCGCGATCGTTGCAGCCGCCTTGCGCCCCCTCCGTCACGGCGCAAGAGCGCCCCGCCACCTCCCCCGCGTAGAGGGCGGGGGAGGATAGAATCTTTCCTCCCCCGCGAAGCGGGGCGAGGGGGACCGCCCCGCCGAAGGACGGGGTGGTGGAGGGGGCGCGAGGCTGCCGTCATGATCCAGGATCGGGAAGCGCGGGATCAGCCGCGACCGCTGGCGGCGGTGAACGATTTCGTGGTCAAGTTCGCCAATGTCAACGGATCGGGTTCGGCCAGCGCCAACGCGCTGTTCGCCAAGTCGATCCTGCGGATGGGCGTGCCGGTGGCGGCGCGGAACATCTTTCCCTCCAACATCCAGGGCCTGCCGACCTGGTACGAGGTGCGGGTGTCCGAGGCCGGACATCTGGGCCGGCGCGGCGGTGTCGATCTGATGGTGGCGATGAACCCGCAGACCTGGACCAAGGACGTCGCGTCCATCGAGCCGGGCGGCTATCTGTTCCACGACTCGACCAAGCCCCTGCCTCATGACGGCGTCCGATCCGACATCACCCTCATCGGCCTGCCGCTGACCGCCATCTGCAACGCCGCCTACGCCGACCCCCGTCAGCGCCAGCTGTTCAAGAACATCATCTATGTCGGCGCGCTCGGCGCCCTGATCGGCATCGATCCGGCGGTGACCGAGGCCCTGGTCGCCGAGGAGTTCGCCGCCAAGCCCAAGCTGATCGGGCCCAATCTCGAAGCCCTGGCGCTCGGCTGCGGCCACGCCCGCGACAACCTCGATCCGATCGGCCTGCGGGTGCGCCCGGCCGACGCGGTCGGCGACCGCATCTATGTCGAGGGCAACGCCGCCGCCGGCCTGGGCGCGGTCTATGGCGGGGCGACCGTCTGCGCCTGGTATCCGATCACGCCCTCGACCTCCCTGGCCGAGGCGTTCATGGGCTATTGCGACGAGTTGCGCCTCGATCCGGTCACCGGCGAGGCGCGCTTCGCGATCATCCAGGCCGAGGACGAGATCGCCTCCATCGGCATCGTCGTCGGGGCCGGATGGAACGGGGCCAGGGCCTTCACCTGCACGTCCGGTCCGGGTGTCTCGCTGATGCAGGAGTTCGTCGGCCTTTCCTACTTCGCCGAGATTCCGGCGGTGATCTTCGATGTTCAGCGCGGCGGCCCATCGACCGGCATGCCGACCCGGACCCAGCAGTCGGACATCTTGTCGGCCGCCTACGCCTCGCACGGCGACACCAAGCATCCGCTGCTGTTGCCCGAGGACCCCGCCGAGTGCTTCGAGATGGCCGCCCTGGCCTTCGATCTCGCCGACCGGCTGCAGACCACCGTCTTCGTCATGCTCGATCTCGACATCGGCATGAACCAGTGGCTGTGCCGGCCGTTCGTCTGGGACGACGCCCGCCGTCTCGACCGCGGCAAGGTCATGAGCCATGACGCGCTCGAGGCCGGCGAACCCTTCGGCCGCTACCGCGACGTGGACGGCGACGGCATTGCCTGGCGAACCCTACCAGGCGTTCATCCCACGCGCGGCGGCTATTTCACCCGCGGCACCTCCCGGGACCCGGACGCCCGCTACAGCGAGGAGGGACCGGTCTATGTCGGCAACATGGAGCGGCTGCTGCGCAAGTTCGAGACCGCCAAGGCCCTGATCCCGGCGCCGGTGGCGCGGCCGGCCAGGCGGCGGACGCCGCATGGGGTGCTCTATTTCGGCTCGACCTCGGCGGCGATGAACGAATCCCTGGCGGCGCTGGCGTCGGACGGGGTCCACATCGACGCCATGCGCCTGCGCGGATTTCCCTTCGCCGACGCGGTCGGGGCCTTCATCGCCGCCCATGAGACAGTGTTCGTGGTCGAGCAGAACCGAGACGCGCAGCTGCGCACCCTGTTGATCAAGGAGGGCGACGTCGATCCGGCCAAACTCGTCGCGGTGCTCAACTACGACGGCTCGCCGATCACCGCCCGCTTCATCACCGAGGAGATTTCCCGGCGGATGGGTCGCTTCGCCGACCTCGCCCGGATCCATGCCGCGCAATGACTTTCATCGCCAAGCCCCGCCTGCACCATCCCCTGCTCCAGCCCAACGGCCTGGGCTTCCTGCGCCGCGACTACGAGGGCAAGGTCTCGACCCTCTGCGCCGGCTGCGGCCATGATTCGATCTCGGCGGCGATCATCCACGCCTGCTGGGAACTCGACCTGCCGCCGCACCGCCTGGCCAAGCTCTCCGGCATCGGCTGTTCGTCGAAGACCCCGGACTATTTTCTCGGCCAGTCCCACGGTTTCAACAGCGTGCACGGCCGCATGCCCTCGGTGCTGACCGGCGCCAACCTGGCCAACCGCGAACTCGTCTATCTCGGCGTTTCCGGTGACGGCGACAGCGCCTCGATCGGTCTGGGACAGTTCGCCCACTCCATCCGGCGCGGGGTCGACATGACCTACATCGTCGAGAACAACGGGGTCTACGGCCTGACCAAGGGCCAGTTCTCCGCCACCTCCGACGTCGGCTCGAAGTCCAAGAAGGGCGTGATCAACCACGACCAGCCGATCGAGCTGGTCGGCCTGGCGCTGCAGATCGGCGCGAGCTTCGTCGCCCGCGGCTTCTCGGGCGACAAGGGCCAGCTGGTGCCACTGATCAAGGCCGCCCTGCGCCATCGGGGCGCGGCGTTCATCGACGTCATCTCCCCTTGCGTGCAGTTCAACAACCACGCCGGCTCGACCAAGAGCTTCGACTATGTGCGCGAGCACAACGCGGCGGTGAACCGGCTGGACCTGATCCTGGATCGCGACGAGATCACCGTCGATTACGCGCCGGGGGCGGTGGAGATCGTCACCCAGCACGACGGCTCGATCCTGAAACTTCGCAAGCTGGCCGCCGACTACGATCCCACCGACCGGCATGCGGCGGTGAACCATCTGCAGGCCCACGAGGCGCGCGGCGAGATCGTCACCGGCCTTCTCTACGTCGATCCGGAGGCCCGGGACCTGCACGATCATCTGGGCACGGTGGCGCGGCCGCTCAACGCTCTGGGCGACGCGGACCTGACGCCGGGGGCCGCGGCCCTGGCCGCCATCAACGAGTCGTTGCGGTGAGGAAATCTCCCGCCTAGTTATGGTCCTCGGGTTGGCACGCTCAGCGGCCGTCGGGACGTGAGGAATCATGCCGGAGGGGGAGGCTCTCGTAGCCGTGAGACCAAGTGGGAGCCTCGATCCCGCGCCGACGCGCCACAAGCGGCTGATCGCCTGGGTCGGCGAGATGGCGGCCCTGACCCAGCCGGCCGGCATTCATTGGTGTGACGGTTCGCAATCGGAGTGGGAGACGCTGACCGAAACCCTGGTCCGCGCCGGCGCCTGCACCCGCCTCGATCCGGTCAAGCGACCCAATTCGTTCCTCGCCCGTTCCGATCCCGCCGACGTGGCCCGGGTCGAGAGCCGCACCTTCATCTGCTCGGCGACGCCGCAAGAGGCGGGTCCGACCAACAACTGGCTGGACCCCGCGGAGATGCGGGCCGACCTGATCGATCTCTTCGACGGCTGCATGCGCGGGCGGACGATGTATGTCGTGCCGTTCTGCATGGGACCGACCGGATCGCCGTCCAGCGCCATCGGGGTGGAGATCACCGACAGCGCCTATGTCGCCGCCTCCATGCGGATCATGACCCGGATGGGCGCCGCCGCCCTGGAGGCCCTCGGCGACGATGGTTTCTTCGTGCCGGCGATGCATTCGGTGGGCAAGCCCCTCGAACCCGGCGAAGCGGACGTTCCCTGGCCGTGCAACGAGATCAAATACATCGTCCATTTCCCCGAGGCGCGGGAGATCTGGTCCTACGGCTCGGGCTATGGCGGCAACGCGCTTCTGGGCAAAAAGTGCTACGCCCTCAGGATCGCCTCGGTGATGGCCCGCGACGGCGGCTGGCTGGCCGAGCACATGCTGATCCTCAAGCTCACCTCTCCGGAGGGCCGCGTTCATTTCATCGCCGCGGCCTTCCCCAGCGCCTGCGGCAAGACCAATCTGGCCATGCTGGCGCCGACCCTGCCGGGCTGGAAGGCCGAGACCGTCGGCGACGACATCTGCTGGATGAGTCCGGGCGCCGACGGGCGGCTGTGGGCGATCAACCCCGAAGCCGGCTTCTTCGGCGTCGCGCCGGGCACCGGCTACGCCACCAACGCCAATGCCGTCGCCACCCTGGCCGAAAACTGCATCTTCACCAACGTCGCCCTGACCGCCGACGGCGATGTCTGGTGGGAGGGCCTGACGCCGACGCCGCCGGAAGGACTCATCGACTGGAAGGGCAATCCCTGGACGCCGGGAACCGGCGCGCCCGCCGCACACCCCAACGCCCGTTTCGCCGCGCCGGCCGGCCAGTGCCCGTCGATCGCGCCGGAGTGGCAGGATCCGGCCGGCGTGCCGCTCTCGGCGATCCTCTTCGGTGGCCGGCGGGCGACGACGGTGCCGCTGGTGACCGAGGCGTTCGACTGGCGCCACGGGGTGTTCCTGGCCTCCAACATCACCTCCGAGGGCACGGCGGCGGCGGAAACCAGGATCGGCGAACTGCGTCGCGACCCTTTCGCCATGCTGCCGTTCTGCGGCTACCACATGGGCGACTACTTCAGTCACTGGCTGTCCTTCGGCGACCGGGCCGACGCCGCCGCCCTGCCGCGGCTCTATTTCGTCAACTGGTTCCGCAAGGACGAGCACGGACGGTTCGTCTGGCCGGGCTACGGCGACAACAGCCGGGTGCTGAAGTGGATCGCGCAGCGCCTGGAAGGGCAGGCCGAAGCGGTCGATACGCCGATCGGCCGGCTGCCGGCCGAGGGAGCGTTGGATCTTTCCGGCCTCGACCTGACGGACGCCCAAACCGCCTTGCTCACCGCCGTCGATCTCGACGCCTGGCGCCGCGAAGCCGCCCTGATCGGCCCGGCCTACGAGGTTTTCGGGGATCGAATGCCCCAGGCGCTGTGGGACGAACTCGAGGCGCTCAAGGCGCGGCTGGGGGACGATCGACTGTAGCCAGGCGCGTCTGTATGGCTACAATCGAAACAAGCGTTCGATCAGAGAGGAAGTCCAGCCATGCGTGAAGCCGTCGTCGTCTCCTACGCCCGTACGGGCCTGGCCAAATCCGGCCGCGGGGGATTCAACATCACGCCCACCATCTCCATGGCCGCCCACGCGGTGAAGCACGCCGTCGAGCGGGCGGGCGTCGAAAAGGAGGCGGTCGAGGACTGCTTCATGGGCAATGTCGCCCACGGGGCATCCAACGTCGGGCGCAACGCCGCCCTGCTGGCCGGCCTGCCGATCACCACCGGGGGGGTGACCATCAACCGCTTCTGTTCCTCCGGACTGCAATCGATCGCCATGGCCGCCCGCTACGTCATCGACGACGGGGCCGACTGCGTGGTCGCCGGCGGCGTCGAGTCGATCAGCTTTCCAGGCGGCGGCGGTTCGCGGGAGAACAACGACCCCCGGCTCACCGAGATGTATCCCGACATCTTCATGCCGATGATCGACACCGCCGACATCGTCGCCGAGCGCTATCATGTCTCCCGCGAGTCCCAGGACGAATTCTCGCTGGAATCCCAGCGGCGCATGGCCGCCGCCCAGCAGGCCGGCAAGTTCCGCGACGAAATCGTGCCGATGAAGACCAGGATGAAGGTCGTCGACAAGCAGACCAAGGAAGAGAGCATCGTCGACTACACGGTTGACCGTGACGAGTGCAATCGGCCCGACACCTCGATCGAAGGCCTGCGCAAACTGGAGCCGGTGCGCGGCCCCGGCCACTACATTACCGCCGGCAACGCCTCGCAGCTCTCCGACGGCGCGGCCGCGGTGGTGCTGATGGAGGCCAAGGAAGCCGAGCGCCGGGGGCTGAAGCCCCTGGGGGTGTTCAAGGGCTGGGCGGTGGCCGGCTGCAAGCCCGACGAGATGGGCATCGGGCCGGTGTTCGCCGTGCCTCGCCTGCTGGAGCGCCACGGCCTGAAGGTCGAGGACATCGACCTCTGGGAACTGAACGAAGCCTTCGCCAGCCAGTGCCTCTATTCCCGCGACACCCTCGGCATCGATCCGGAGAAGTACAACGTCAACGGCGGCTCGATCGCCATCGGCCATCCCTTTGGCATGACCGGCGCCCGCCTCACCGGCCATATCCTCCAGGAAGGCCGCCGGCGCGGCAACGTCCGCCACGCGGTCGTCACCATGTGCATCGGCGGCGGCCAGGGCGGCGCCGGCCTGTTCGAGGTCTACAACTAGAACCTGGTCACCTTGTCCGTAGCGCGGGCTTCCAGCCCGCTTTTTCCCCCGTCGGTTCGAACCGCCGACCGGGTGGATCATGGAGGCTCTCGTTTCGATCTACGCAAAGAGCGGGCTGGAAGCCCGCGCTACGATTTTCATCCTCAAACCGGCTCGACCACCACTGCCGTCCCGTAGGCCAGGACTTCGGTGATGCCGTCCATGATCTCGTTGGCGTCGTAGCGCATGGCGATGACCGCGTTGGCGCCCACCTCGGTGGCGTGCTGGAACATGTGGTCGAGGGCTTCCTGGCGGGCGGTTTCGGCCAGGGTCACGAACACCGTGAGCTTGCCGCCGAACAGCGACTGGATGCCGCCGGCGAAGTTGCCGACGACGCTTCGCGAGCGGACGGTGATGCCGCGCACCAGGCCCACGTGGCGGACGATGCGATGGCCGGGCAGATCGTTCGTGGTCGAGACGAGCATGGTGTTCCCCCAAGGATAGTTAAGGGGGTGACGATGACCCGGGCGCGGCCGACTCGCAAGAGCCCGGAATCCTGTTAGGACGGCGCGCCTGAAAGGACCCGCCGTTGCCGGAGCCGAGCCACACCGTCGCCGCCGACGCGGCCGAGGCCGAGGCGGAATACGAACGCTTCGTGTGGAAGAACCTGCCGCGCAATTTCGCCGGCCATTTCATGCACGGCATGCTGGGGATGACCGGCTTTCGCCTGTTCAACGCCCCGACCTTTCTGCCGGCCTATCTCCATCTGCTCTCCGGCTCGGACTTCGTCGTCGGCCTGGGTCAGTCCCTGCAGCAGCTCGGCGGCGTGGTCTCGCCGGTGATCGGGGCCACCCAGATCGAGCACCGCAAGCGGGTGTTGCCGGTGGCCATGCTGATGGGGACCTTGATGCGGATCCAGATCCTTGGCGTCGCCCTGGCCGGGTTCGTCCTGCACGGCTTCCCGCTGCTGGTGACCATCCTCACCTTCCTGTTTCTCCTCGGCCTGTTTTCCGGGCCGCAGTCGGTGGCCTTTCAGCTGCTGCTGGCCAAGGTCATCCCGATCGCCCGCCGCGGGAGGCTGCAGGCCCTGCGCAACGTCACCGGCGGGGCCATCGCCGCGGGCCTGGCCTGGTTCGCCGGCCGCTACCTCATCCAGCCGAACCTCTTCGGCAACGGCTACGGGACGACCTTCCTGCTCGCCTTCGCCCTCACCAGCCTGGGGCTGACCGCGCTTCGCCTCCTGATGCGCGAGCCCGTCCCCCCGACCATCCGGACCAAGAGCCGGCTGTGGGACCGGGTCCGGGAGTTCCCGGTGCTGCTGACCGGCGACCGGGGCTTCATGTTCTTCATGATCGCCCAGAGCCTGGCCACCGCCGGACGGGTCGCCGCCCCGTTCTACATCCTCTACGCCGGCCACTCGATGGCCCTGGACGGCCGGAACCTGGGCCTGGTCACGCTGGTGTTTCTGGGCGCCGACACGGTGACCAACATGGGCTGGGGCCTGATCGGCGACCGGTTCGGGTTTCGCCTGACCTTCATTCTGGCCCTGGTCGTCTGGGTGGCGGGGACCGCCCTCTTGATCGCCGCGCCGTCGATGACCGGGTTCCAACTCGGTTCCCTGCCGCTGGACGTCCACACCCTGATCCTGATCGCCTTTTTCGGTCTGGGAGCGGCCGGGTCGGGTTTCCTGATGAGTTCCCAGACCATGGTCCTGGAATTCGGCGCCCGCGACGACATGGCCATGCGCCTGGCCCTGACCACCACGGCCCAGGGGGCGATGTCGGCCATCGGTCCCCTGGCCGGCGGCGTGATCGCGCGCTTCTATGGCTATCAGGCGCTGTTCGGAGTCTCGATCGGATTTCTGCTGGTGGCCCTGGTGGTGATGCTTACCCTGGTCGAGGAGCCGCGTTTCAGGGGCAATCTCGCCTGACCCGCGGCGGCCGTGCTATGGGCCATGAAACATTCCGGCGAGGGAGCTGAAGAGACGATCATGCGCATCGGCGTGCCCAAGGAGATCAAGACCCTGGAGTTCCGCATCGGGGCCACCCCGGGCGTCGTCCAGCGGCTCTGCCGCGAAGGCCACCAGGTGTTCGTCGAAGCCGGCGCGGGGGCCGGGATCGGCCTCGACGATCAGGTCTATCGCGATGTCGGCGCGGAGATTCTGCCGGGCGCCGACGCGGTGTTCGACGCCGCCGAGCTGATCGTCAAGGTCAAGGAACCGCAGGCGGTGGAGATCGCCCGGCTGAGACCCGGCCACATTCTCTTCACCTACCTCCACCTGGCCGCCGACGCCGAGCAGGCGCGGGGCCTGATGGCGTCGGGCTGCACGGCCATCGCCTACGAGACGATCTCCGATGCCAGAGGGCGCCTGCCGCTGCTCGCCCCGATGAGCCAGGTCGCCGGCCGCATGGCCGTGGACGTCGGCGCCTATCATCTTCTCAAACCCGCCGGCGGCCGTGGACTGCTGCTCGGCGGCGTGCCCGGTGTCCCGCCGGCCAAGGTGCTGATCCTCGGCGGCGGCGTTTCCGGCAAGCACGCCGCCCAGATGGCCCTCGGCCACCGCGCCGACGTCACCCTGTTCGACATCTCGGCGGCGCGGCTGGAAGAGCTGGACGACCAGTTCGGCGGTGAATTGAAGACCTGCTACTCGACCCACGATCTGGTCGCCGAGGCCCTGCCGACCGCCGATCTGGTGATCGGCTGCGTGCTGATCCCCGGCGCGGCGGCCCCCAAGCTGGTCACCCGGGCCGACCTGTCGCGGATGCGGCCGGGGTCGGTGCTGGTCGATGTGGCCATCGACCAGGGCGGCTGTTTCGAAACCAGTCACCCCACCACCCACGCCGAGCCGACCTTCATCGTCGATGGCGTGATCCACTATTGCGTGGCCAACATGCCCGGCGCCGCCCCGCTCACCTCGACCTATGCCCTCAGCGCCGCCACCGCCCCCTACATCTCGGCCCTGGCCGCCAAGGGCGTCGATCGCGCCCTGGCCGACGACCACGGCTTCGCCGAGGGCCTCAACGTCCAGTCCGGCCGCATCGTCCATCCGGCCGCCGCCCACTCGCTGGGGATGGACTGAAGCCGCGATCGCCATCGACTGAGCCAGAGCAATATAAGCTCCTCCACCGTAGGGGGAGGGGGAC
>DASRLN010000043.1:0-18813 GCA_035648435.1 Caulobacteraceae bacterium | reverse complement strand
GTTCTAACGGGGAGAGGGTGGGGTGAGGGGTTTGTCCGCGTGACGGGCCTTTCCGGACGTTGTTCGTGATAAACTCGGCGCTGTCGCGCAGAAGTGCTATGTTCGGGGCAAATACCGCTAGTGCCGCACATAAGTCCTTCTGTCATTCACGGCTTCGAGCGGCGAGGCGAGGTGCCGTCTTGTGGGATTTCTGGTGATCCTCCACAAGGAGCTCAAGCTCGTGAATGCGGCCGCGCATAAGATCGACATCCGGATCGACCCTCGTTTCACCGTTGGTTTGGCGCTTTAGCTCAGATGATTGAATACCTTCGACCGGCGGCCTTTGGCGTCCGACCGGAGGCGAGCTGGTTTCTTCAATTTTGCGGCGCAGTTCGACTATTTCTTGGTTGGACTGCCTATCGTCCTCGGCATCGCTCAGAGGTGCAGCGGCATCCACTTCCTCCAAACGTCGCTTCTTTCTATCGGCTGCGGCTGCCCTAAGGTCATTCAGAGCACGACGCATCAGGCCGGTCTCGTCGCTGGCCCGCACGGCGGAGTCGGATTTGCTCGCGGTATTCCTATTCCGTGTCGATGTTGGTGGCTGACGGGCCGTGAGCGTCTTGACATACGCCCGCTCGGTTGAGCGGGGCTGCGGCCAACCCGCATTCGCGCCTTTCACAGCAGCGACGGTGAGCGTTGGTTGATCCTCGTATTGTTCGGTCGTGGAGGGTCTCGAAGGTATATTTCTCGTGATCGGCGTTGGGACGGACGGATCGTCTTCTCCCGTGAGATTGCGGGAGGTATTACCGTAGTTGGAGTTCAACCTCGGACCCCTCGCTTCAGCTTCCAGCCGCTCGTGCTTGCTCCTGATATCATGGAACGTCCGCGCGACCCACCCGACGATCGCGCCGACTATCAAGAGGGAAAGGCACCAAACGCTCACGGTCCAATCCATAAGTTTAAGACCTCTGCGCCGTCCCCGCTCGCAGGTTCGTCAAGCGGACCCCGCTCGACGCGCCCAACCAATATTTGACATCTTCTTCTTGCCCTCCTTCTGCTTGTCGAGTCGCTTGCGCTTGCGTGTGGGGTCGCCGCCGCAGCGCTTGGCGGTGACGTCCTTCCTGAGGGCGCGGACGGTCTCGCGGCGATGATCTTGCCGCCCGGCGCCGCCCGGATGGGGATGACGAAGCGGTGTGGGGGGATCGGCGCCTTCATCGTCTCGACCTACCCTGGTCCCGGCGTCATCCATCACACCACCATCGCCCCTTCGGCCGATGCCGCCTTGACCAATGCCTCATCGAGCGTCGCGATCGCTCCGTGGCGCAGGGCGAGTTCGAGGTAGGCGGCGTCGTAGAAGGTGAGGCCGTGACGGCGCGCCAGGTCGAAGGCGGTGACCTCATCGGGCCTGCGATCCTCGTCGATATCCAATTCTTGCAGAAGTGCGAGGAACCGGCCGATCTGGCGGCGAACCAGGCGCCGCCGTCGTTCTCCGACCAAGAGGACGTTGCGCAATTCAAACCACCAGTGCGCGGGCACGACGGCCCTCTCCTCGGCGATGCGGGCGAAGGCGCGGTCGGCCGCCGGTGACTCCTCGTCGGGGAAGCACCATGACGCCGTGATCTAGGCGTCCATCACGAAGGTCACCGCCGACCCTCGTCACGGGCGGCGAGAATCTCCGCCGCCGTCATTGGGCCGGTTTTTTTTCGCAAAGCGGAGATGGCGGCCAGCGCGCGGCGCACGCGGTCGGAGTCGTGTGAGGCTGCCGGCGTGAGATGGGCTACGAGCCGGCCGTGTCGCGTGATGGCTATGGTCTCACCGCGCTCGATGTCGTCGAGCAGGCTGGGAAGATGGGTCTTGGCTTCGGAGGCCTGTACTTCACGCATCGGTGGGCTCGTGAACTGGTCGAAAATTTTGGTCGAAACGCAAAATACGTTTGTTGGCAGTCGGGGTCAATGACCTCGGTGACCCGCGTCGATCTCCGGCGCCGCGATCAATGCCCACGCGCGGCGACCGCATCGCGATCGGCGCCGGCGTTGGACGGGGTCGTATCGGGCACGCTATTCGGCTAGCCTGGCCCCCTCTGATTGGAGTGCTCCGTCATGTCCGAAGCGCATCAACGCATCGTGCTCGATCCGGCCATCCTGGCCGGAAAGCCGGTCGTTCGCGGAACCCGGCTCTCGGTCGATTTCGTGATCGGGCTGATGGCCGATGGCTGGGCCGAAGCAGATATCCTGGAGAACTATCCGGGGATGACCCACGAGGACGTTGCCGCCTGCCTGGCCTACGCCCGGGACGTCGTGAAGTCCGAGAAGGTCTATCCCAGCGCGGCCTGAGGTGCGCTTCCTCGCCGACGAGAACATTCCGGGCGCCGTCGTCGCCGCGCTGCAGGCGGCGGGAAACGACGTGGCACGGGTCAGGCTGGAGTCGCCAGGCCTGGGCGATCGCGATGTCCTGTCGTGGGCGATCCGTGAAAACCGTGTTCTGCTCACCTTCGACAAGGACTTCGGCGAACTGGCGAGGGCAAAGACACCGCAAGGCGGCTGCGGCGTCATTCTGTTCCGCCTCCCTATGCCGAAGGCCGGGGAGGCCGGGACGATCATTTCGGAACTGATCGCATCGCGAGACGATTGGGCTGGCCACTTTTCCGTCATCGAGCCCGGTCGTATCCGGATGCGCCGCTTGGCGTAGCCGGAAGGCGGGCTAATCCGCGTCCATCTTCAGCGCCGCGATGAACGCTTCCTGGGGGATATCGACCTTGCCGAACTGGCGCATCTTCTTCTTGCCCTCCTTCTGCTTGTCGAGGAGCTCGCGCTTGCGGGTGGCGTCGCCGCCGTAGCATTTGGCGGTGACGTCCTTGCGCAGGGCGCGGACGGTTTCCCGGGCGATGATCTTGCCGCTCAGGGCGGCCTGGATGGGGATGACGAAAAGGTGAGGGGGATCAGCTCCTTCATCATCCCCTCCCGGCTGCATGTTCGGGACGCGCTTCCCCAATCACGTCCGCCGGTAGAAGAGAACCTCCGCCGAAGGCGCGAGCTGCTGCAGGGCGTCGAAGTCACTCACGTTGCGCGTCAGCAGGGTCCGGCCAGTCTCGATGGCGTGCAGGAGCAGCAGGGCGTCATTGAGCAGTTCGGCGCCGTGGGCGCGGCCGGTGAGGCGGGCGGCGAGTCCCGCCAGGATGCCGGCTTCGCCAAAGGCCCGCACGCTCGGTGATGTGAGGCGGTGCGGCGGGATATCGCCCAGGGTGTCGCCAAGGGCGCGCAGGGCCGCCTTCGTCCCGGGATGAGCAGAATCGAGGCGGCCGAAGAGGTGGGTGAGTTCCGAGAACGCCACCGACGAGTGGTTCAGGACCCGAAAGGTCAGAAGGCCGTCTACCTCGGGCGGAGTCCGCCCTTGCAGGACGTCGATGTAGAGGCTGGTGTCGAGAAGCAGCTCGGGACCGGGGCCGCTCTCCGCGGTCACGAAGGGCAGGGCTGCGTCGGACCGGCGCGCGATGGGCAGGACGCGCCTCTGCGGCTTTAGGCGCCGCAGGGACGCGGAGAGTTCAAAACTCGAGATCGAGATCCCGCCGAGCCTTCCCCTTGCGCGCCACGAGCCGGGGGCCGAAGTCGTCCTCCAGCGCCAGCTTGGCGAGGGCGTATTCGACGACCTCGGTCGTCCCTTCGAGACCGGCTTTGTCCTTGGCCGCCTTCAACAGCCGTCCGGGCAGGCGGGCGCCAATCGCATTTCGCTCTCCGAGCAACAGACCAGCCTTCTCGGCGGCGGCGACCACCGTCGTGCGCCGCTGGGTCATGATGCTTTGCGCGGAGGCGGAGTGATGAGCCATGAACCCGATTGTTATACGGTCTCGCCGATATGTCAAACACGCGAGCCGGCCGGCCCGCCCCCTAATCCGCGTCCATCTTCAACGCCGCGATGAACGCCTCCTGCGGGATATCGACCTTGCCGAACTGGCGCATCTCCTTCTTGCCCTCCTTCTGCTTGTCGAGGAGCTTGCGCTTGCGGGTGGCGTCGCCGCCGTAGCATTTGGCGGTGACGTCCTTGCGCGGGGCGCGGACCGTCTCGCGGGCGATGATCTTGCCGCTCAGGGCGGCCTGGATGGGGATGACGAAAAGGTGGGGGGATCAGCTCCTTCTCTTCTCGACCATGCCGCGGCCCGCGGACACCGGCGCGTTCCGATCCCGCATCTTGCGGTCTGTGGCGCGATCGCCGAAGGGTTGGACATGACGGACGACACCTCTGGATCGCTTCCGGCCCGGACTCCATGGTCGCCCGCATTTCCGCCGGTGGTGATTCATTCGACGATCGGAGAGCGGGATCGCCACGACGCCTACGCCGCCGCGAAGTCGGGAGATGCGGACGCGGCGCTTCGTCTGGCGGCGGACACGCTCTCGCAAGGGTCGGTGGAACAACTCCAGGGTATCATCGACCGCTCGGCAAGAAAGCCGATCCTGCTGCCGATCACGGCCCTGGAGACGACGGGGTTCAATGCAATTCCCGATGCCATGGCGCGGGATCTCTCGCGGCGCCTCGGGTGGCGTATCTCTTCCGGAGAGATCGTGCAGATCAACCGGGTCGGTCATACCCGAGCCCGGTCATTCAACCGTCTCGTCTCGCCCGCCGCGTTCGAGGGACCTGTCGAGACCGGCGGGTCGTATGTGCTGGTCGATGATCACGTCGGTCTGGGTGGGACGCTGGCCAATCTGAAGGGACACATTGAGATGTCGGGCGGTTTGGTGGTCGCCATGACCACCCTCACCGAGAGCCGCGATGGGCGCCATATTGCGCTACGGACGCCCACGCTCGATATGCTATGGGAGCGACATGGCGCGGACCTCGACACACTCTGGCGGCAGCAGTTCGGCCACGAACTCGAATGCCTCACCAACGTCGAAGGAGAAATCCTTTGTCGTGAGCTATCCGTTGACGCGATCCGAGATCGATTGGCTCAAGCAGCAGTCGAGGTTCGTGGGCGAGGCCTCGATCCGGTTTTTCAAGCGGGAGGCTGGGGGCTGATCACATAGGACCGATCGCCCCCTAGTCCGCGTCCATCTTCAGCGCCGCGATGAACGCTTCCTGGGGGATGTCGACCTTGCCGAACTGGCGCATCTTCTTCTTGCCCTCCTTCTGCTTGTCGAGGAGCTTGCGTTTGCGCGTCGCGTCGCCGCCGTAGCACTTGGCGGTGACGTCCTTGCGCAGGGCGCGGACGGTTTCGCGGGCGATGATCTTGCCGCCGAGGGCGGCCTGGATGGGGATGACGAAGAGGTGGGGGGGGATCAGCTCCTTCATCTTCTCGACCATGCCTCGGCCGCGGGTTTCGGCTCTCGCGCGGTGGACCAGCATCGAGAGGGCGTCCACCGGTTCGCCATTGACCAGGATCAGCATCTTGACCAGGTCGCCGTCGCGGTAGTCTTCCAGCTGGTAGTCGAAGCTGGCGTAGCCCTTGGAGATGCTCTTCAGCCGGTCGTAGAAGTCGAACACCACTTCGTTGAGCGGCAGGTCATAGACCACCATCGCCCGGCTGCCGACGTAGGAGAGTTCCTTCTGCGATCCGCGCCGGTCCTGGCAGAGCTTGATCACCGCGCCGAGGTATTCGTCGGGGGTGAAGATGGTCGCCCGGATCCACGGCTCGGCGATCGAGGCGATGCGCACGGGCTCGGGCATATCGGCCGGGTTGTGCAGCTCGATGGTCTCGCCGTTGGTGAGGGTGATCCTGTAGATCACGCTGGGGGCGGTGGCGATCAGGTCGAGGTTGAACTCGCGGGTCAGCCGCTCCTGGATGATCTCCAGGTGCAGTAGGCCCAGGAACCCGCAGCGGAAGCCGAAGCCGAGGGCCGCGCTGGTCTCCATCTCATAGGTGAAGGAGGCGTCGTTGAGGCGCAGGCGGCCGACGGCGGCGCGCAGATCCTCGAAGTCGGCCGCATCGACCGGGAAGAGGCCGCAGAAGACAACCGGCTGGACCGGCTTGAACCCCGGGAAGGCGGCGGCGGTGAGGCGCTTTTCCTCGGTGATGGTGTCGCCGACGGCGGCGTCGGCAACGTCCTTGATCTGGGCGGTGATGAAGCCGATTTCGCCGGGGCCGAGCGAGGCGGCGTCGGTGGCCTTGGGGGTGAAGACACCCAGCCTGTCGACCTTGTAGGTCGCGCCGGCCTGCATCATCCGCACCTGCTGGCCGACCTTCAGCCGGCCGTCGAAGATGCGGACCAGCACCACCACGCCTAGATAGGCGTCGTACCAGGCATCGACCAGCAGGGCCTTGAGCGGTGCGGCCTCCTCGCCCTTGGGGGCGGGAAGGCGGGTGACGATGGCCTCGAGCACGTCGTGGATGCCAAGGCCGGTCTTGGCCGAACATTCCACCGCATGGCTGGCGTCGATGCCGATGACATCCTCGATCTGCGCCCGCACCCGGTCCGGCTCGGCGGCGGGCAGGTCGACCTTGTTCAGCACCGGCACGATCTCGTGGTCGTGGTCGATGGCCTGGTAGACATTGGCCAGGGTCTGGGCCTCGACCCCCTGGCTCGCGTCCACCACCAGGATCGATCCTTCGCAGGCGGCGAGCGAGCGGCTGACCTCATAGGCGAAGTCGACGTGGCCGGGGGTGTCCATCAGGTTGAGGACGTAATCCTCGCCGTCGTCGGCGCGATACTCCAGGCGCACGGTCTGGGCCTTGATGGTGATGCCGCGCTCGCGCTCCAGCTCCATGGAATCGAGTACCTGCTCCTTCATCTCCCGCGCGGTGAGGCCGCCGGTCTCCTGGATCAGGCGATCGGAGAGCGTCGACTTGCCGTGGTCGATGTGGGCGACGATGGCGAAGTTGCGGATGCGCGAGAGGGGGATCGTCATGGCGCGTGAGCCTTTAGCATGGTTCGCCGGCGTGGTGGGGAGGACAGGGATTCAACCACGAAGCTCACCAAGGACACGAAGAACGAGACGATGAAGGAGGGGGAATGCGCTTCGCGCGAAGCGCCTCGATCGGTTCCTTCGTGTCGTTCGTGACCTTCGTGGTGAATGTTCTTCTTCGACTTCAGCGGCCGTTCATGCGCGGCGCCGCAATCAGGTCCAAACTGGCTCGCAGACTGCCGATTCGCTATCGCCCGGAGATCACCAACCATGGACCGCCGCTCGCTCATCGCCACGGCCCTGGCGTCACTGGCCGCCGCGCCGGCCCTGGCCCAGGACGAGCCGCCGTCGGACTATGAGCGTCAACCGCCGCCGGACTACGGGCCGCCGCGGGCGCCGGCGCCGACCTACAACGACGACGAGGTGGTGAACCGGGTTTCGAACTTCCTCGGGGTGACGGCGGAATCGGCCGGGGCGGCGGTGGAGCGGGCGTTCAGGGACAACGGCCGGCCCACCGGCTACATCGCCGGCGAGGAGGGCTCGGGCGCCTTCGTCTTCGGCCTGCGCTATGGCCGGGGTCTGCTGTACATGAAGGACCGGCGGACCACGGAGGTATTCTGGCAGGGTCCGTCGGTGGGCTTCGACGCCGGCGGCAACGCCAGCCGGGTGTTCACCCTGTGCTACAATCTTCAGTACCCGGACGCGATCTTCCGCCGCTTTCCCGGCGTCGAGGGGACGGCCTATTTCATCGGCGGCATCGGGGTGAACTATGCCCGGGCCGAGGACATCGTGCTCGCCCCCATGCGCGTCGGCGTCGGCCTGCGCCTGGGGGCCAACGTCGGCTACCTCGCCTATACCCGGCGACGGAACGTGCTGCCGTTCTAAGGCGGTGGGCGGCGACCGTCGAACCGCCGAATCCCGACCGGGACTCTCTTGTCGGCGTCGATCGACCGGGATCCTCGCCGCGGCGCTACGGCCCCTCCCAGCCGAGCGAGCGCTCGACCGCCTTGTTCCACTGGCCTTGGGCGCGGTCGCGGTCGGCCGCCGCCATGGCCGGGACCCACCGGGCGTCCTCGCGCCAGTGGGAGCGCAGGGTGTCGAGATCAGGCCAGAAGCCGACCGCCAGACCGGCGGCGTAGGCGGCCCCCAGGCAGGTGGTCTCCGGGACGGCCGGGCGGACGACGGGGACGCCCAGGACGTCGGCCTGGAACTGCATCAGCAGGGCGTTGGCGGTCATGCCGCCATCGGCCTTCAACAGGTTGAGCGCCTGTCCCGAGTCGGCGGCCATGGCCTCGGCCACCTCGCGCACCTGCCAGGCGACGGACTCGAGGACGGCCCGGGCGATGTGGGCCCGGGTGACATAGCCGGTGAGGCCGGCGATCACCCCGCGCGCGTCCGGCCGCCAGCGCGGCGCGAAGAGACCGGAGAAGGCGGGCACGAAGACCGCCCCGCCATTGTCGTCCACGCTCCGCGCCAGGGCCTCGATCTCGTCGGCCGAACCGATCAGGCGAAGATTGTCGCGCAGCCACTGCACCGCCGACCCGGCCACCGCGATCGAGCCCTCCAGGGCATAGACGGCCGGCGACTCTCCGATACGGTAGCCGACCGTGGTCAAAAGGCCGTGTACGGAAGGAACTGGCGTCTCGCCAGTGTTGACCAGCAGGAAGGCGCCGGTGCCATAGGTGCATTTGCCCTCGCCGGGCTCGAAGCAGGCCTGGCCAAAGAGGGCGGCCTGCTGGTCGCCCAGAGCCGAGGCGACCGCGACTCCGGCCATCGCCCCGCCGGCCGTTCCGTACACCTCCGAGGAGGAGACGATGGCCGGCAGCATGGCGCGCGGCACGCCGACCGCGGCCAGCAGGTCGTCGTCCCAGTCCAGGGTGGCGAGATTCATCAGCATCGTGCGGCTGGCGTTGGTGACATCGGTCAGGTGCCGGCCGGTGAGCTTCCAGATCAGCCAGGTGTCCATGGCGCCGAACAGCACCTCGCCGCGCTCCGCCGCGCCCCGCGCGCCTTCGATCGTGTCGAGCAACCAGGCGATCTTGGGGCCGCTGAAGTAGGTCGCCGGCGGCAGGCCGCAGGCGGCGCGGAACCGGCCCTCCCCGCCGTCTCTGGCGAGGTCGGCGACCCGGCCGGCGGTGCGGGTGTCCTGCCAGACGATGGCGTTGGCGATCGGCGCGCCCGAGGCCTTGTCCCACAGCACCGTCGTCTCGCGCTGGTTGGTGATCCCGACCGCCGCCAAATCGGCCGGGCCGGCGCCGGCCGCGCCCATCGCCTGGGCGGCGACCGCCTCGACATTGGCCCAGATCTCGGCCGCGTCGTGTTCCACCCAGCCGGGCCGGGGGTGGATCTGCCGATGCTCCTTGCGGGCGCCGGCGACCACCGCGCCGGCCTGGTCGAAGATCATGCACCGCGAGGACGTGGTGCCCTGGTCGATGGCGGCGATGAAGCGGGCGGTCATGGAGAAACCGGTGGGCTCACCGGCTGTCGCGATCCGCGCGGATCATCGCCGTGGCCTCGCTCGTCCGCGTGAGGCCGAGTCGGCGCACGTCCGCGTGCAGCGCGGCCAGGTCGCCTGGAGCCGGCTCGCGCGCCGCGGTTTCGATGATGCCGAGCAGTTCCTCCTGCAGGGAACGCTGATTTCGCGCGGCCCGAGCCCGTAGCCGCTCCACCACGTCTTTGGGCACGTTCCTGATCGTCAGATTCATCGGTGTGATTTCATTGGGTGTCGCGGCCTGCGCCAACCTAACCCGGCGCGACCGTCGCACCAAGGCGCACCTTCGGAGCGCGGACTTCCAGCCCGCATCCGCGCGCGGGACGCGTTCCGGGCGGACGCGGGAACGGAGCGGGCTGGAAGCCCGCGCTCCAATTCCGGTGTCGCCGCCGGTTTCCTTGGTCCATCGCTCGGGATAACGATGTCGTTGTGCCCGATCACCCGGTTCCGCGGAGACACCGGCCTTCAGGATTCGAGCGCCGCCAACAGACCCCAGGTGAAAAGCCCGACGCCGACCAGGGCGGCAAGGCCGCCAGCGACGAGGGTGGCGAGGCCAGCGTGGTGTCCATTCAGAGCGACCCAAAGCGTGCAGGGGCCGCACGTCAGGGCGATCATCCCGCCCACGACCATCAGCACGACGCCGCGAAGTCTCATCGGTTCGGCGCCGCCGGCGTCCGCAATCGCCCCCGCGTCACTCGAATTCCTTCCATGGCTTGCCCGGCGGCGCGCCGCCTTCGCGCCACAGGCGCAGGCCGATCCAGAAGAGGATCGCGCCGACCGCGGTGGGGATGCCGCCCAGAATCAGCGGAGTCATCAAAAGGCCGACCCAATGTCTCAAGCTCCACAACACAAAACTGGAAATCACCGTGCACGTACCGCACAGCAGGGCGATCATGCCGCCGCAAGCCATGAGGGCGCCACCCAATAGGCGCTTGCCGGCCCGGCGGCGCGCTTCGGCGCGGTCATCGCTCATCGGGGCGCCCATGAGCAACGCGAAGGCGTTGCGGCGGCCTTGCGCCCCCTCCGTCACGGCGCGAGAAGGCGCCGCGCCACCTCCCCCGCGTAGAGGCGGGCGAGGATAGAGTCCTTCCTGCCCCGCGCGGCGGGGAAGGGGGACCGCCTCGCCGAAGGACGAGGTGGTGGAAGGGGCGCAAAGCCGGCGGGTTCACGCTCCCCTCCCCCGCGCCAGCGCGCCGGCGCCAGCCGCGCCGTCGCGAAGGTGTCGAAGGGGATGATCTGGCCATCGGGCTGTACGAAGTGCACGCAGGAGCGCTTCACCGTGCCGAGGTCGAAGTTGAAGCGGTCGAGGAACTGCATGATCACGACACGGAAGGTGTGCTCGTAGGAAAGGCCCTCGGGGACGACGGCGTCCGGCAGGCAGCAGAGCACGTCGGCGAGCTTGCCGGAGGTGTCGGCCTGGGCGGTGGAAAGCGAGAGCAGGTCGAAGACACGGTCGCGAAGTTCGGGATAGCCTTCGAAGGCGACGGTGTTGGGCGCGGCGTCGATCAGGAGATCGCGGGGCAGCAGGGCGGTGATCGGCGCCACCGTCTCGCCGTTGCGCAGGCCATAACCGATGCAGATCTGGTCGGGATTGCACGGCAAGGGGATGAGGTCGTCCAACGCGAAGACGCCGGCCTTGGCGATCTCGCGGCGGATCTCCGTGAGCACGATGCGGTGCCTCGCCGGATTCCAGCCTTCGTTGCGGCCGGCGTCCTGGATCGGCTGGAAGGTGACGCCCCGCACACAGCGCCATTTCAGGGCGAACCGGACGATGTCGGCGATATCCTGGTCGTTGACGCCCTTCTTCACCGTCACCACCAGGGTCGTCGAAATGGCGTTGCGCTCGAGGGCCTCCAGGGCCTCGATCCGTACACGCGACAGATCGGCCCCGCGCAGGTTCATCAGCGCCTCGCGACGCAGGGAATCGAACTGCAGATAGACCTCGAACCCCGGCATGAACGCCGCCAGCCGTTCGGCGAAGCCGGCCTCGCGGGCGATGCGAATACCATTGGTGTTGATCATCAGGTGGCGGATCGGCCGCGCCTTACCCGCCGCGAGGATTTCGAAGAACCTCGGATGCAGTGTCGGCTCGCCGCCGGAAATCTGGACGAGGTCCGGCTCGCCCTCGGAGGCGACCACGGCATCCAGCATCGCCTCGATCTCGGCGAGCGGCCGGTGGCCCTGGCGCCGCGCCCCGGAGTCGGCGAAACACACCGGGCAGGAAAGATTGCACGCCTCGTTGATCTCGATGATCGCCAGGCACGAGTGCTGTTCGTGGTCGGGGCAGAGGCCGCAGTCCCACGGGCAGCCGTGGTCGGTGCGGGTCTGAGGCCGCAGCGGCCGGTCGCCGGGCTTCAGCCACTCGCGCTGGGATTTCCAGTAGGGGATGTCGTCGGCGATCAGGGTCTTGGCGACGCCGTGTTCGGGGCAGCGCTTGAGATAGAAGACGCAGCCGTCCTCGGCGATCACCTTGGCCGGGACGAGGTCCAGGCAGGTCTCACACAGGCTCGTGGTCTGGCCGAGGAAGAGGTAGGGCGCGGCCTTGCGCGCCGGCGGCCTCGAGGCGGCGATCACGGACGAACCAGACGCAGCCATAGAGCACCAGACCCGGCGAGATCAGGTGGAAGAGATTAAAGGGTCCGATCACTCTGGGATAGGGCTTGAGAAACTCCCAGACGAAGCGTTGGGCGCCATACCAGGCCACGGCGACGTAGAAGCCCCGCCGCAGGGCCCAGGGCGCCCGGACCCGCAGCGCCGCCAGATAGACCGCCAGGAACAGCGCCATGGCCAGGCTCTCGTAGATCTGTACCGGGTGGCGGCCGATGCCGTCGCCCAGATTCACCGCCCACGGCAGAGCCGTCGGCGTCCCGTAGGTGCGGTCGGCAAGGCCGGCGAAGAGGCAGCCGAACCGGCCGACGATCACGCCGACCGCCAGCGAACCCACGAACACCCCCCCGGTCGAGCCCCTGATCCCGCGCGCCGCCTTGTAGATCTCCACCGCCACGATCGCCCCGGCCATGGCTCCAGCGATGCTGTGCGAGAGGGTCGGGTCCGGTCCCCGCAAGGTGTTCAGCGATCCGGCCAGCCAGGCGCCGGTGACCGCCCCCGCCGCCAGGGCGACGAAATAGCCCGGCCCGGCGCGGGCGGCCAGCGACAGCGCCGCGCCCTTCAGCCGCCAGCGCCAGATCGCCCAGCCGCTCGCCGCGCCGGCCGCCCACGCCGCCAGGTCGAAGAGGGGATGGACGGCCGGCGATGTCGCGACCAGGATCATCTCCGTAGCTCCGGCGGTTCCCAGCAATCCGTGCCGTCCCGCCCCCCATGCCTTATTCAGTCCGGGTGAGGATGTTGCAAGGCGGCGTGTCTCTCGCGGGGCCGGCATTTGAACCGTGTCCGACGCCGAACCGCCTAGGCCGTCACCAGGCCGAGATGCTCGACGAAGGGATCTAAGTCGCGCTCGTTGTGCGGCAATGGATGGCCGCCAACCCATCCCGCCAAGCTTGGAACCAAGCCTTGGATGAGCGGTTCGAGGTATGGCGCCCAACGCGCCCCAACCCTCGACAACCCGCATCCTCCCAAGGAGAAGAGCGCATGTTCATGCACAATACACGGCTTCAATACACTGTGCGGGTGTCCGACCCCAATCCGTGCCTCGCCAGCCTGATGTTGGAGCAGTTCGGCGGGCCTCAGGGCGAACTGGCCGCCGCGATGCGCTATTTCACCCAGGCGCTGGCCGAGGACGACCCCGGCCGCAAGGACATGCTGCTCGACATCGCCACCGAGGAACTCAGCCACCTCGAGGTGATCGGCTCGATCGTCGCCATGCTCAACAAAGGCGTCAAGGGCAAGCTCGCCTCGGAAAATCTGTCGGCGGCCGAAACCTACGCCGCCATCAACGCCGGCGGCGACAGCCACACCCAGTCGCTCCTCTATGGCGCCGGCCCGGCCCTGACCAACTCTTCCGGTGTGCCGTGGACCGCCGCCTACATCGACACGATCGGCGATCCCCCCAGCGACCTGCGCTCGAACATTGCCGCCGAAAGCCGCGCCAAGATGCTCTACGAGCGCTTGATACGCTGTACCGACGATCCGGGGGTGAAGGAGGCCCTGGGTTTCTTGATGACGCGTGAGATCGCCCACCAGAAATCCTTCGAGAAGGCGCTCTACGCCATCGAGCCCAACTTCCCGGTCGGCAAACTGCCCGGCTTGCCACAATATACCGACCTCTACGTGAACACCTCCCAGGGCGACGGAGGCGACATGGAGGGTCCGTGGAACTCCGGCCCGCAATGGAGGAAACTGGACGATATTGTCGGAAACCTGCCGCTGGACGGCGGCGATGGGACCGCGTCGGCGAAGCTGACGGCGTCGGAAAAGCGCGACAATCAGGAGGCCGCCGCCCGGACGAAGTCCAATCCCGACTGCGACCCGACCACGGGCGCCGACCTCGGCGCGGGTCCGGGCGCGGGCGCGACCACCGGAGAGGAAGCCTCGCCCCAGACCCGCCACTGAATGTGGAGCGGGCGCGGTCGAGGCTCGTGCTCTTGGGCATATTGGTCGAATGATAGCCGCGCCCGCTCGCCTGATCAAAAAGACGCGCTGCCTGACGGGCCGAGGCATCGGGCCGCCCCCTACCCCCATCCTCTCCTCCGTGAAGAAAGGGGGAGGAGGCCAATGACTTGGTAGGACTAAACCACTCCCCAGGGTCCGCGGGTCCATCCACACCTTGGTCCCCTCGGCGGGCGCTTGTGCTAGCATTCCGGCGCGCCGCCACGGGCGGGGCTGGAGCGGAGCGGTTGAACGATGGCGGTCGCCGACGTTACCAGGCCGCGTTCCGTGTCGGCGGGCGACGGGACGGATGTCCTCGGACACCCTCGCGGCCTGATGTTCCTGATCTTCGCCGAAGGGTGGGAACGATTCTCGTTCTACGGCATGCAGGCGCTGCTGGTGCTCTATATGGGCGAGCGGGTGCTGCTGCCCGGCCACGTCGATCACGTGGCCGGCTTCGCCGTCTTCAAGGGCGCGATCTTCCAGGTTACCGGGCCGCTCTCCACCCCGGCCCTGGCCTCGATCATCTTCGGGCTCTACGGCGGCCTGGTCTATGTGACGCCGCTGATCGGCGGCCTCGTCGCCGACCGCTGGCTGGGGCGCACCCCGGTCGTCGCCGGCGGGGCCGCGCTGATGGCCCTCGGCCATTTCCTGATGGCCTTCGAGGCCTCGTTCCTCCTCGCCCTGACCTGCCTGGTGGTCGGGGTCGGCGGCTTCAAGGGTAATATCTCGACCCAGGTCGGCGCGCTCTACGCACCTGGCGACGCCCGGCGGCCCAGCGCTTTCCAGATGTTCTTCCTGGGGATCAACTTCGCGGTGATCTTCTCGCCCCTGGTCTGCGGCACCCTCGGCGAGAGCTTCGGCTGGCACTGGGGCTTCGGCGCGGCGGGCGTGGGCATGCTGCTGGGACTGGCGGTCTATCTCTCCGGCCGCCGCTGGCTTCCGCCGGACGCTGTCCGGGGCGCCAAGGCCCGGGCGTCGAGGAAGATATCCCTGACCCGCGCCGAATGGCTGAGAACCGCCCTGTTGGTCGCCCTCGTGCCGGTGCTGGCCACCGCCGCGGTCGGCAACTTCCAGGGCTTCAACGCCTACCTCGTCTGGGCCAAGGCCAGCTACGATCTGACCGTCCTTGGGCGCGCCATACCGGTCACCTGGCTGGTCTCGCTCGGCGGGGTGGGCGGCCTGGTGATGATCTCCCTGTCCCTCGCCTTCTGGCGCTGGTGGGCGAGGCGCTGGCGGGAGCCGAACGAAATCGGCAAGGTCGCGATCGGCGCGGTGATCATGGCCGTCGCCCCGCTCGTGCTCAGCCTCGCCGCGCTGCAGGCCGCCCACGGACACAAGGTCAGCTTGGCCTGGGCCCTCGGCTACGAAGTGATCAACGACTTTGGCTACGCCAACCTCGTGCCGGTGAGCTACGCGCTCTTCACCCGGGCGGCGCCGCCCTCGATCGGCGGGACCATGATCGCCATCTGTCTCTTGCAGTTCTTCGTCGCCAACATGCTGGTCGGGACCGTGGGAACTCTCCTGGAACCCCTCGGCGGTCCGCTCTTCTGGCTGTTGCACGCGGGCCTGGCCGGGGGCGCGGCCCTGCTGCTGCTGGGCGTATGGCGCGTGCTCGGAAAGACCCTCAGTCCGGTTTCGACGCCGGTTGCCTAGCGGCGCGCCGGCCAGCTTTTACTTGCCCGCCGCTCATCGGGGTCGATAGGGTCGCGACGGCATGTCGGACGTGTTCATTTCCTACGCCCGCTCGACGGCGAAAGCGGCCCAGGCGGTCGCCGGGGCGCTGCGGTCACAAGGCTACGGCGTCTGGCTCGACGACGAGATTCCCGCCCACCGCGCCTATGCCGAGGTGATCGAGGAACGCCTGCGCGCGGCCAACGCCGTGGTCGTCATCTGGTCGGCGGATGCGGTCAAATCGCAGTGGGTGCAATCGGAGGCCGACCGGGCGCGAGAGGAGGGCAAGCTCGTCCAGCTCACCGTCGATGGCGCCCGTCTGCCGATGCCGTTCGACCGGGTCCAGTGCGCGGATCTCTCCGGCTGGACGGGCGATACCCAAGCGCCCGGCTGGCGCAAGGTCGCCAGCAGCATCGCCGAGCTGATCGGGGGGACCGGCGCTTCCAGCACCGGGGGCGAGGCGGCCCAGCCCCCGGCCGCCCGCAAGTCGTCGATCTGCGTCCTGCCGTTCGTCAACATGAGCGGCGACGCCGATCAGGAATATTTCAGCGACGGGATCAGCGAGGACATCATCACCGACCTCTCCAAGGTCTCGGCGCTGTCGGTGGTGGCGCGCAACACCGCCTTCACCTTCAAGGGCAAGGCGGTGGACGTGCCCGAGGTGGCCCGGCGGCTGAACGTCGGCCACGTGCTCGAAGGCAGCGTACGCAAGGTCGGAAACCGGTTGCGCATCACCGCCCAGCTGATCGATGGCGCGGCCGGCGACCACGTCTGGGGCGAACGCTGGGATCGCGACCTCACCGACATCTTCGCCCTGCAGGACGAGATTTCGGAGGCCATCGTGGGGGCGCTGAAGCTCCGGCTGCTGCCGGAAGAGAAGAAGGCGATCGAACATCGCGGAACCAGCAGTCCCGGCGCCTACGACCTCTATCTCATGGCGCGGCAGTTCTATGTCAGCGGCAATCTGGGCGATCTGCGGCGGGAGGAGGCGATCCTGCGCCTGTGCCGCCGGGCCACCGAGATCGATCCGGACTACGGGCGGGCGTGGGCGCTGGTGGCCCGCGTGCAGACGTCCCTGCATTTCCGCTACGGCCGGCCGGGCGACGACGGTCTGGAGGCCGCCGAGCGGGCGCTGCGGCTGGATCCGGAACTCGCCGAGCCCCATGCCGTCAAGGCCCGGCATCTGCGGGAACAGGGCCGCTACGACGAGGCGTTCGCCGAGATCCAGGTGGCGCTCACGCTGGACGCGGAATCCTACGAAGTGAACCTCAGCGCCGGCTATGTGAATTTCCGGCAGCGCCGGTTCGCCGCCGCCATCGGCTACTATGAAAAGGCGGCGGCGCTGATGACCGCGGACTACCATTCGGCCGGCACTCTGCTGTCCTGCTACACCGCGGTGGGCGACGCCGACGGCGCCCGGCGGGCGGCGCGGATGACCCTTGACCGCGCCGAAGAGGCGGTGGCCCAGGACCAGGGCAACGGATCGGCGATGGGCTTCGCGGTGGTCGCCCTGGCGGTCCTGGGGGAGGCGGATCGGACCCGGGAGTGGATCGCCCGCGCCCTGCTGATCGATCCGGACAACCTCAACATGCGCTACAATTTCGCCTGCGCCCTGTGCGACCTGAAGGACGCCGACGGCGCGCTCGACATACTGGGGCCGCTCTTCGAGCGGACCACCGACACCTGGCTCAATCACGTCAAGGTCGATCCCGACCTCGACGCGGTGCGCGACAACCCACGCTTCGCGGCGATGGTGGCGGTCGCCGAGGCCCGCCTGGCGGCGGCCGGCTGAAGGGCGGGGGAACGCCGGCGGGCGCGGCGGGTTACCTTGTCGGGGGCGACTCAAGAGCGTGAGGACACCTTAAATGAGCATCGACATCAACGACCGGGCCGAGGTCGAAAAGCGGCTGTGGCGCGATCTGGAAAAGACCCGCTACGGCATGCTCGGGGCCACCGGCGCCGAGCGGCCCCACTTCGCGCCGATGACCGCCTTCGCCGAACCCGAGACCGGTACGCTGTGGTTCTTCACCAGCCTGAACACGGACCTCGCCAAGGAAACCCGCGAGGGCGCGCCGGCGATTTTCATCGTCATGGCCAGGGACCAGGAGCTGCAGGCCTGTATCCGCGGTGACCTCACCGCCACCCGGGACGCCCTGCACCGCGACAAGTACTGGAGTCCCATGGTTTCGGCCTGGTTCCCCAAGGGCAAGGACGATCCCAGCCTCACCCTGCTGTGCTTCAAGTGCGCCCAGGCCGACGTCTGGCTATCGCAGGAAGGCCCGGTCAAGTTCGGCTTCGAGATCACCAAGGCCAACGTCACCGGCCGGTTGCCGGACGTCGGCGGCCACACGACGCTGGCTCTCTAGCCGCCGTCCGCCGCCGCGGCGCGGCCCTGGCGGTCGAGTTCGGCGAAGTCGGCGTCGGAGAGCACGGCGCCGGCGGCGGCGACGTTCTCCTCCATGTGCGCGGCGCTCGAGGTCCCGGGGATCGGAAGCATCACCGGCGAGCGCTTCAGCACCCAGGCGAGGGCGACCTGGGACGCGGTCAGCCCCAGCCGGCCGGCGATCTCGGTGACCGCCGATCCCGGGCGGGCGAGCTTGCCGGCGGCCAGCGGAAACCACGGGATGAAGCCGATCGCGTGGGTCTCGCACCAGTCGAGGACCGCCTCGCTCTTGCGGTTGACGAGGTTGTATTCGTTCTGGACCGTGGCCACCGGGAAGTGCTTTGTGGCCGCCTCGATGGCTTCGACATCGACCTCGCTCAGGCCGACGTGGCGGATCAGGCCCTCCTTGCGCATCTCGCCGATGACCCCGAACTGTTCCTCCCGCGGCGTCTTGGGGTCGATCCGGTGGAGCTGCCACAGGTCGATGCGCTCGACGCCGAGCCGGCGCAGGCTCATCTGGACGCATTGCCGCAGATAGGCCGGCCGGCCGAGCGGCTCCCAGAGCACGCCGGGTCCCGGCCGGGTCAGGCCGCCCTTGGTGGCGACGAGCATCCCTTCGTAGGGGTGCAGCACGTCGGCGATCAGGTCTTCGCTGACGAAGGGTCCGTAGCTGTCGGCGGTGTCGATGAAGTTCACCCCCATTTCCGGCAGCCGGCGCAGGAGCCGGCGCGCGCCCGCCGCGTCCTCCGGTTCGCCCCAGATCCCCTTGCCGGTGATCCGCATGGCGCCGAAGCCGAGACGATGAACGGGGATGTCGCCGCCGACCTTGAATTCGCCCGAGGCGGCGGCGGAAGGCTGGGCTGTCATAGTCTCATTCTCCTCCTGGCGTCTCGTCCCATATAGG
>DASRLN010000042.1:0-2459 GCA_035648435.1 Caulobacteraceae bacterium | reverse complement strand
GCTCGCTTTCCTCGCCGTCCTGCTTTGCCCGCCCGGCGCTGTCCTGGCCCAGGCCAGCATCGGCGGTCCCGACAGCGGCATGACCGATCAGACCAAGGACGAGCCGGGCCATCTGGCTCATGCGCGCGGCGCGCTGGCCGGGGCTCGGGGTCCCGACGAGCCGGGCCGGATGGAGGCGGCGACGGGCAAGGGGGCCGGCGAAGGGGGCCGCGGCGACGCCGACTGCGAGGGGAAATCCGGCTCCCAGGAGACCTCGGCCGCTGGCGCGGCGGGGGAGACGGCGGCGGCCAAGGGCGATCCGCGCGCCGACCGCGCCCGCTGCCGCAAGCTCACCGACGCCGATATCGTCACCGCGCCGATCGCCGAGATCCGGCGCGTCACCCGTCACCAGGGCGTCATCGCCGGCCGCTCGATGGCCTACACCGCGACCGCCGGCACCCTCACCCTGCGCGACGACGAGGGCAAACCGACGGCGAGCATGTTCTATGTCGCCTACACCGCCGGCGACGGTCACGAGACGCGACGGCCGGTGACCTTCCTCTACAACGGCGGACCGGGATCCTCGACCCTGTGGCTGCACATGGGCTCGATCGGCCCGGTGCGGGTGCGCACCGACAGCCCGGCGCCGACCCACAACGCGCCGTTCGTCCTCGGCGACAACAACGACAGCCTGCTCGACAAGTCCGACCTGGTGTTCCTCGACGCAGTGGGGGCGGGATTTTCGCGGCCGGTGGGTGACACCAAGCTCGCCGCCTTCTGGGGCACCGACCCGGATATCGACGCCTTCGCCCGGGGCATCGAGCGCTACCTGACCGTTAACCGGCGCTGGAACAGCCCCAAGTTCATCTTTGGCGAATCCTACGGCACCACCCGGTCGGCGGGACTTTCCTACCGGCTGCAGCAGGACGGGGTGCAGCTCAACGGCGTGATCCTGCTCTCCTCGATCCTCAACTATGGCCGCCGCGATCCGGGATTCGATCAGGAATTGATCAACTATCTGCCGAGCTACGCCGCCGCCGCCGCCTACCACAACCGCCTGGCCACGGCGCCGACGGACCTCCCGGCCTTCCTGCGCCAGGCGCGGGACTGGGCGCGCGGCCCCTACGCCCTGGCGCTGGCCAAGGGTCAGACCCTCGGCGACGCCGAGCGCCGCGAGACGGCCACCCAGATGGCCGCCTTCACCGGCCTGTCGCCGGCCTATCTGCTGGCCAGCGACCTTAGGGTGACGCCGGGCCGGTTCCGCAAGGAACTGCTGCGCGATCAGGGCCGCACCCTCGGCCGCTACGACGACCGGTTCACCGGCATGGACGTCGATGACGCCGGTGAATCACCGGAGTTCGACGCCTCCGACTCCGGCATCACCGGCGCCTTCGTCGGCGCCTTCCACGACTATCTTGCCCGCGAACTCGATTTCCAGACCGACCTCGCCTATCGGCCGACCTATTATTCGGCCGGCGTGAAGTGGGACTTCCGGCACAAGGCGCCCGGTTCCGGCCGCGGCGGCGGCGACACCAACGAGGCCGACGTGGCGCTCGACCTGTCGGCGGCGATGCGCCAGAATCCCCACCTGCTGCTCTATTCGCTGAACGGCGTCTACGACCTGGCGACGCCGTTCTTCGGCACCGAATACGACCTCGGCCACATGCAACTGGGTCCCGAGGTGCGCGGCAACGTCCGCTTCGCCTACTATCCTTCCGGCCACATGGTCTATCTCAACCCCGAGGCGCTGAAGTCGATGAAAGCCGACCTCGCCCGCTTCTACGACGAGGCCGCGCCGGCGCGGTGAGGAGACCCGGCCTACGCCTCCAGTTCGATGTCCCAATAGAGGTAGTCGAGCCAGCTTTCGTGGAGGTGGTTGGGGGGAAAGCGGCGGCCGTGGTCCTGGAGTTCGTACATGGTCGGGCGCCGGGGATGGCGGCGCGGATGCATCGCCGCCTCGCGCGGCGTGCGGCCGCCCTTGTGCAGGTTGCAGCGGGCGCAGGCGGTGACGATGTTCTCCCAGGTCGTCCGCCCGCCCCGCGAGCGGGGGATCAGGTGATCGAAGGTGAGGTCGTCGCCGCGACCGCAATACTGGCAGGCGAAAGCGTCGCGCAGAAAGAGGTTGAACCTGGTGAAGGCCGGCGGCCGATCCTGGGCGACGTAGCTCTTCAGGGAGACGACGCTCGGCAGGCGCATCTCGAAGCTGGGTGAATGAACGAGGGTGTCGTAGGTCGAAACCACATCGACGCGGCCGAGAAACACCGCCTTGATCGCTTCCTGCCACGGCCAGAGCGACAGCGGATAATAGCTCAGCGGGCGAAAGTCGGCGTTCAGCACCAGGGCGGGCGCGCCGGAGGGCGGCCGGCTAACCACCTGCATGGCGGGGCTCCCCCGTCGGGACCCGAAAAAAGCTCTGACTGTCGGAACTGAAGACCGGCCTCCTTCATGCGGGCGAGACGAATCTTAGCCCACTGTCGGTG
>DASRLN010000041.1:0-2360 GCA_035648435.1 Caulobacteraceae bacterium | reverse complement strand
CGCTCTCCCTCGCCCCCATCCTTCATGGGGGAGAGGGCGGGGTGAGGGGGCGGCGCCGCTCGGCACACATCCTCCGGACTGTCGCGCCCAGCGGAAACACCCCTCACCCTCCCCTCTCCCCGCCAAGAGCGGGGCGAGGGTTCTCTTAAGCTGGCGGACGAAATAGGTGAATCCCTCGGCCCAGACGCCAGAGGACAGCTTTTCCCTAAGCCCCAGGACCGATCGGCGAGCGTTCCAGGTGAGTCCTCGTAAGAGAGGGTTGGCATAAGACGGGCCGGTTCCTGGGGGACGGTAGAGGCGGCAGGTGATGGCGCCGCCCTGGCCGGCGACCGTGAAATCGGAAACCGATCCGACTTCGCGCCCGGGGCCGAGACCGGCGGCGATGCGGCGATGCAAGTCGCGCGCGCCTTGCGCCGTGGGCGCGCCGGGAGGTGGCGGGAAGTCGATGGCGACGCGGGCGAGCCAGGCTTCAATCCGAGGGTGGACGGCCATCGGTTCATCGCTCGCGCCGGGCCGCTATCTTGCCAGCGCGCGGTCAAAGAACCGGGCCATGATCTGGTAGACGCGGCGCGACTCCGGCAGCCGAGGGTAGATGTGGAACGCATGCCAGAGCCCATCGAAGAGATAGAGCCGCGAATCGACGCCGGCCTCATCCAGGCGCAGGTGCAGGTCGGCGACACTGCTGGCGGCGAAGTCGCGGCCGCCGGCGATGAGCAGGGTCGGTGGAAACCGGCGAAGGATATCCGGGTCGGCGACGGGCGACACACAAGCGTCGCCCCAGGAGACGCCGGCGAAGTACGGCGTAGCGGCGAGGCCCATGGCCCCCCCGGCAGGCGCGTTCTCGCCGGTCAGGGACGAGCCGAGCCAGGCGGCGTCGCCCGCCAGGTCGCCGGCGCCGCCGCCGAGCATGGCCAAGGCGCCCGGCGCGGGCAGGTCGTGCCGAAGCATCCAGGCGGTGGACTGGGCGGTCAGGATGGCGCCGGCGGAACATCCATAGACGCCCAGCGCGGAGGGCGCATGGCGCTCCAGCAGGGCTCGCCAGACGGCGGCGACGTCCTGTGAGGCGGCGGGAAAGACGTGCTCCGGCGCCAAGGCATAATCGACTGCTATGACCTCCACGCCCATCTCGGCGGCGATGGGAATGGCTTCGACAAGGGCGCCGGAGTCTGCGCCCCACATGAAGCCGCCCCCGTGCAGGCAGATGAGGGCGCGGCCCTTGTTTCGCGGCTTCGGTTCAATGGGGGTGACCACATGGACGCGGACGGCGCCGATCTCCGCTTCCCTGACATCGACGGCGAAGAGGCCGCGCATCTCGTCGGCGAGAGCGCTGTTCTGCCGGTCGTAGTATGCGCGCAGGGCGAGAATATCGCCCTGGACGGCCGCTGGCGGCGGCTTGATGTCGGCCACGAACGCGGCGCGCGCCGCGTCGCTGGCAAGAGACGAATAGGGCAGGGTCAACGGCCCGATCTCGACCGCCCCGTCGGCGCGCAGGCGCGAGCGGCCGAGCCTCGGCGCCCCGTCAGCCACCATGATCGCGCCTGGACAAAATCATGGCTCCTGAACATGTCCGGCCCGATTGGGTGCTGACATTTGAGCGTTCTATGATATCGATGTCATGACCCCTGGCAATGGCTTTGTTGGCCGGGATGTGGAAGGCGACGGACAGGGCGGGGGGGCGCGATCAAAGAGGATGGCAGGGCAGAAGTCACAATCCCCGCGCCGGACGGACGAGCGCATGACCATGGCCGACCTCGCCGCACTGGCCAAGGTCTCGAAGATCACGGTTTCGAGGGCGCTGCGCGACAGCGCCCTGGTGCGCAAGGAGGTCCGCGACCAGATCCACCACCTCGCCCGGTCTCATGGGTATCGGCTGAACGTCGCGGCGCGCAGCCTGCGCACCCGGCGCGCGCACAGCATCACGGCCGTCATCGAAATGGACCCTTCCGAAGAGCGGCCGATGTCTGAGCCCCTGGCGCTGATGATCATCGGCGGTCTGCTGCAGGTCCTCACCATGCGGGGCTACAGTCTGGCGCTGACGACCCAGACTCAGGCGCTGAACTCGACCCTGCATGACTCCGATGGCGTCATCCTGCTGGGCCAAGGTGAGAACGACGAGGCGACCGGCCGGGTCAGCCGGTTTAATCTGCCGATGGTGGTGTGGGGGCGCATCCAGCCGGCGTCGGAGAACGTGGTGTTCGTCGGCAGCGACAACTTCGAAGGCGGCCGGCTGGTGGGCGAACACCTGGTGGCTCTCGGCCGCCGGCGGATTCTGTTCCTGGGCGACATCACTCATTCGGAAGTCGCCGACCGGTTCTCGGGCCTTTCCGGGGCCATTTCGGCGACCGGGGCGAGCGCCAGGC
>DASRLN010000040.1:0-11612 GCA_035648435.1 Caulobacteraceae bacterium | reverse complement strand
CTGATCGACAAAGCGTCGGGAAACATCGCTCGCTTTGGTCCGGGGCGGCCGCCCCGGACCAAAGCGAATACCGAAGAACCCAACCAACTGTCAGGGATGTAACCGGGCAACCTGTCAGGGATGTATCGGGTTGCACAGGGGCGCAAAGCCGCGAGCGCTGCGGTTCGTTGGGACTGCAATGGACCCTTGCTCAGAAAGCGCGCTTCAGTTCGTCGGCGAGGTCGGTCCGCTCCCAGGAAAACCCGCCGTCGGCTTGCGGGTCGCGGCCGAAGTGTCCGTAGGCCGCCGTGCGGGCGTAGATCGGCCGGTTGAGGCCCAGGTGTTCGCGGATGGCGCGCGGTGTCGCGCCGCCGATCATCCGGGGCAGCAATTCCTCCAGCTTCGCCGGATCGACATGTCCGTGGCCGTGCAGGTCGACATAGAAGCTCAAGGGGTGGGAGACGCCGATGGCGTAGCCGATCTGGATCGTGCATTTCTCGGCCAGGCCGGCGGCGACGACGTTCTTAGCCAGGTACCGGCAGGCGTAGGCGCCCGAGCGATCGACCTTGGTCGGATCCTTGCCCGAGAAGGCCCCGCCGCCGTGCGGCGCGGCGCCGCCATAGGTATCGACGATGATCTTGCGTCCGGTGAGCCCGCAGTCGCCATCCGGGCCGCCGATGACGAAATTGCCGGTGGGATTGATGTGCCATCGGGTCTCGTCGGTGATGAACCCCGGGGGCAGCACGTCGAGAATGTAGGGCCGGACGATCTCGGAAATGTCGCCTGGCGAGAGCCCGTCGCGGTGCTGGGTCGAAAGCACGATGGAGGCGGCGCGCACCGGCCGGCCGTTCTCATAGACCAGGGTGACCTGGCTCTTGGCGTCGGGCTCCAGGCCGGTCTCGGCGCCACAGTGGCGGGCCTTGGCCAGGCTCCTCAGGATGTTGTGGGCGTATTGCAGGGTCGCCGGCATCAGCTCGGGGGTCTCGGCTGTGGCGTAGCCGAACATGATCCCCTGGTCGCCCGCCCCCTCGTCCTTGTTGCCGGCCGCATCGACGCCCATGGCGATGTCGCTCGACTGTTCGTGCAGATAGCAGGCGTAGTCGGCGCTCTTCCAATGAAAGCCGTCCTGCTCGTAGCCGATGTCGCGAACGGCGGCCCTGACCTTCTCCTCAAGGCCGGCGACCACCGCGTGAGGACCCCTGACCTCGCCGGCCAGGATGATCCGGTTGGTGGTGACCATGGTTTCGCAGGCCACCCGCGCGTAAGGGTCGGCGGCGAGGAAGGCGTCGACCACGGTGTCGGAGATGCGGTCGGCGACCTTGTCGGGGTGGCCCTCCGAGACGCTCTCGCTGGTGAACAGGTAACTGGCGCGCGCGGGATTCATACGGTTCGATTCCTGGTGTCGCGGGTCGGCGAATGAGCGGCGGTGTGTAAAGCCCATTCCAGGCGACAAAGCTACAGGCCCGGCGGAGCGGCGGGGTGTCGAGGCGACGTCGGTCGATGTAAGAATGACCCCGCGCTCTGGAACGCCATGCCTGGAGACCTTCATGCGCCCGGCCCTCATCCTGCTCATTCTCGCGCTCTCGTCGGGTTGCGGGAGGGCGCAGTCCGACGATTCCTCGGCCGGACATTCCCCCGACGGACTGGCCATCGCCGCCTTCGATCCGGGAGGTCACGCGCCGCTGACGATCGTCTCGCCGTCGATCGATGCCGATGGCGCCCTCGCCGCGCGCCAGAGCGCCTATGGGGCGAACCTATCGCCGGGGCTTCGTTGGAACGCGGCCCCGGGCGCGGCGGCCTGGGCGATCATTCTGGAAGATCCCGACGCCCATGGACCAAGGCCGTTCGTGCACTGGCTGGTCTGGAATATCCCGGCCGCCGCGACCAGCCTGGCGGAAGGCCTGCCGGCGACCGGGCGCGTGGCGGCCCCGACCGGCGCCGTCCAGGGGCGCAACGGGGCCGGCGGCCTGGGCTATTTCGGGCCGCACCCGCCCGCCGGGACCGGTGTCCACCGCTACCACTTCCAGGTCTTCGCCCTCGACCGGCCGCTGGATCTCGCCCCGGGGGCCGGGCGGGACGCCGTGGTGGCGGCGATGAAGGGACACGTGGTCGCGGCCGGCGACCTGGTCGGCGCCTACGCGGCGCCAGGCAAGTGACCGGGGCCTGACAGCACCCTGGCCAGGAAACGGCCGCCGAGTTGAAGTCCGGCCGGATCGATGCCGTGGCCGAGACCGGGCGAGACGTGGCTGTCCACGGCGAAGCCGGCCTGACCGAGAGCCTTCCGCGCCTGGTGGAAGGCGGCGATCGGGATCATCGGGTCGGCGTCGCCATGGACCAGCAGGATCGGCGGCCGGGTGCGCGCCTCGCTCGCCAGCTCGGCCTCGTCGGCCAGCATCCCGGAGTAGCCGACGATGCCGGCCAGCGGCCGCGCGCGGCGAGGCCCGACATGGAGGGCCATCATCGTCCCCTGGCTGAAGCCGACCAGCGCCAGGCGGTCTTCCGACAGGCCCGCGCGTGCCAGCTCGGCGTCGATGAAGGCGTCCAGCACCGGCGCCGCGCGCCGCGCGCCCGCCGCCCGCGCATTGTGGTCGAGACTCGACAGGCCCCACCACTGGAAGCCCCCCGGCGCGCCGGGGCAGAGCTCGGGGGCGTTGGGGGAGACAAAGGCGGTGTCGGGAAGGGCGTCCCGCCAGTGGGGCGCCAGGCCGATCAGATCGGCGCCGTTCGATCCATAGCCGTGCAGGAAGATGACCAGCGATTGCGCCGCGCCGCCGGACGCTGGCGCGACCCTGGGTCCGTCGATGGTGGCGAGTGTGGTCATGCCGGTCCTATTCGGAGCGCGGGCTTCCAGCCCGCTCTTTCGAGCGCAAGGAAGAGCGGGCTGGAAGCCCGCGCTCCGGTTCAGCTATCGAGGAAGCTGCGCAGCTTTCGGCTGCGGCTGGGGTGCTTGAGTTTGCGCAGGGCCTTGGCTTCGATCTGGCGGATGCGTTCGCGGGTGACGCTGAACTGCTGGCCGACTTCTTCCAGGGTGTGGTCGGTGTTCATGCCGATGCCGAAGCGCATGCGCAGGACGCGCTCCTCGCGCGGGGTGAGCGAGGCGAGGACGCGGGTCGTGGTTTCGCGCAGGTTGGACTGAATCGCCGCGTCGATCGGCAGGACGGCGTTCTTGTCCTCGATGAAGTCGCCGAGGTGGCTGTCCTCCTCGTCGCCAATCGGGGTCTCCAGGCTGATCGGCTCCTTGGCGATCTTGAGCACCTTGCGGACCTTCTCCAGCGGCATGGCGAGCTTCTCGGCCAGTTCTTCCGGCGTCGGCTCGCGGCCGATCTCGTGGAGCATCTGGCGGGAGGTGCGGACGATCTTGTTGATGGTCTCGATCATGTGCACCGGGATGCGGATGGTGCGGGCCTGGTCGGCGATCGAGCGGGTGATCGCCTGGCGGATCCACCAAGTGGCGTAGGTCGAGAACTTGTAGCCGCGGCGGTATTCGAATTTATCCACCGCCTTCATCAGGCCGATGTTGCCTTCCTGGATCAGGTCGAGGAACTGCAGGCCGCGGTTGGTGTATTTCTTGGCGATCGAGATCACCAGTCGGAGGTTGGCCTCGACCATCTCCTTCTTGGCCTGCCGCGCCTCGCGCTCGCCCTTCTGGACGGTGTGGACAATGCGGCGATAGTCGTCGATCGGCACGCCGGATTCGGTGGCCAGCGCGGCGATCTCCTGGCGGATGTCGCCGATCTGATGAGCGTCGTTCTCGGCGAACTTGGTCCACCGGATGCCCAGGGCGGTGACCTTTTCGGGCCACGAGGGATCCATTTCCGATCCGAAATAGGCCTTGACGAACTCACCGCGAGAGATGCCGTAGCTGTCGGCCAGCCGCAGCAGGCGGCCCTCCAGGCCCATCAGGCGCTTGTTGATCGCGTAGAGCTGTTCGACCAGGGCCTCGATGCGGTTGTTGTTGAGCTTCAGAGTCTTGAGGTGGTTGACGATGGCGGTGTTGGCCGCCTCGTAGGCCCCACGCTCGGACTGGGCCAGGTCGGAGCCCAGGAGACGATGCTCGACCAGCTTTTCCTGCAGCCGGCGGAAGGCCTCGAACTCGGCGGCGATGGCGTCGAGGGTGGCCATGACCCCTTCGCGCAGCTCGGCCTCCATGGCGCTGATGGTAGGGCCGGCGCCGTCGTCGAAATCGTCCTCGTCGGCGGCGGCGGCGGCCGCGGCGACCGCGCCCTCCTCGTCTTCCTCGCTCTGGGTGGCGACCTCGGCGTCGTGGGCCTCGCCGGCGACGGCGGCGTCGGAGAGCGCCTGGGCGACCTGGCCGCCGTAGGTCTGCTCGAGATCGATGACCTCGCGCAGGAGGATGCGCCCCAAGCTGAGTTCCTCGCGCCAGACCATGATCGCCTCGAAGGTGAGCGCGCTCTCGCAGAGGCCGCGGATCATGGTGTCGCGGCCGGCCTCGATGCGCTTGGCGATGGCGATCTCGCCTTCGCGCGAGAGCAGTTCCACCGAGCCCATCTCGCGCAGGTACATGCGCACCGGATCGTCGGTGCGGTCGAAGGCGCTCTGTTTCTCGGCCGACTCGGCGACGGCGGTCTCCTCGCGGACGACGACCTCGGCGCCCTCGGCCACCTCCTCCTCGGCCTCGACGACGTTGACGCCCATTTCCGAGAGCATGGCCAGGGTATCCTCGATGGCCTCGGAGGTGACCTCCTCGGACGGCAGGACCTTGTTCAGCTCGTCCATGGTGACGTAGCCGCGGGCCTTGGCCTGCTTGATGAACTTCTTGACCCCGGCGTCGGTGAGATCGAGCAGGGGTCCGTCGCTGACGGTGGGCGCCTCGGCCTCTTGCGGCTCGGCGGTGGCGGTGGTGGCGGTCATCGAAGTCTCCGGCGGCGACGCCCCGGCCCGATCGGCAAGGGCGGCGCCGAAAAATGTGGTCGGCGGCGGACGCAGGCCCCCACGGCCCGCGCCCTCAATCCGAACGATTGGGATCCCAGATTTTCCCTGTCTTCACGTCCCGTCTCAGCCGGTCGCGCTCGGTCTTCAGGGCGATCAGCCCAGCCGCGCCGGCGCCCCCCGCCAAGTCCTGCTTGGCGCTTGTCAGGGCGTCTTCCAGCGCAGCCAGACGGCTCGAGGCGCCGAAGGCGTGCGACCACTGGGACCTGGCCGCGGCGAGGGTGACATCCGCTTTGGGAAAGGGCGCGCCCGCATGCGTGGCGGCCCGGTCGATGTCAGTCAGCAGCACGCTAAATCCGCTGGAGGCGAGATGGCGATGCAGGGCCTCGCTGTCAAGGCAGTCGGCGGTGAGCCGCAGGCGGATGATTTCCTTGGCCATTCCCGAGAGGGCGGGATCGCCGAAGCCGTGAACCGCGAAGGCCTCCAGGTGGTCGTCGAGGACGGCGGGGTCGTGTATCGCCTGGCGCGCCAGGGCGGCGGCGACCGGCTCGATCCCCCGGGCGAGACGTTTGGCCGCAGCCTTGCCTTCCGCCGTCGGAAAGCCCGGCGGGACCTCGAAGGGCCTGCGCCATCGGTCCCGGCCCGATGCGCCACGGTAGGGCTGAGCCGGCTTGACGACCGTGAACAGGGCGTCATACCGGTTCAGAAGGGCGTCGCGGTAGGCGCCGGAGAGGTCCGGATCGGCGATGGCGCGGGCGGCGGCGCGGAGCCGCTGCTTGAGGCCGGCGCGGCGCTCGGGCGTATCGAGGGCCTCGACGTCCCGCTCGCGGGCGAAGAGGGCATCGACGAACGGCGGGGCGGCGGCGAGCTGGGCTTTCAGGGCCGCGGCCCCCTGCTCGCGGATCACGTCGTCCGGGTCCTTGCCGCCGGTGAGATGGGCGATGCGGAAGCTCTTGCCGGGGCCGAGCAGCGGCAGGGCGCGATCGATGGCGCGGGAGGCGGCGACTGTCCCGGCCCGATCGGAGTCGAAACAGAGGGTCGGCTCGGGGTGCAGGCGCCAGAGCAGTTCCATCTGGGCTTCGGTGAGGGCCGTTCCCATGGGCGCGGCGGCGGCGATGCCGGCGCGGTGACAGGCGATGGCGTCCATGTAGCCCTCGACGACCACCAGGGGCGATGCCTCGGCCCCGGCATGGAGCAGGCGCCGGGCTTCGGCCAGGCCATAGAGCAGGCGGCCCTTGTCAAAGAGGGCGGTGTCCGGGCCGTTGAGGTATTTGGCGCGCGCCGCCGGGTCCATCGCCCGGCCGCCCAGCGAGACCACCCGGCCCCGCCCGTCGGCGATGGGAAAGATGATCCGGTCGCGGAAGCGGTCGTAGGGCGCCCCGCCGTCCTCCGGGGCGATCAGCAGACCAGCCTGGACCAGCTCCTCCGGCCGCGCGCCCTTGGCGACCAGGTAGTCCTTGAGCGCCGTGCGGCCGGCCGGCGCGAAGCCGATGCGAAAGCGCGCCCAGTCGCTTTCGGGAAGGCCCCGGCCCGCCAGATAGTCCCGCGCCGCGCGGCCCACCGGCCGGCGCAATTCCGCCTCCATCCATGTCGCGGCCAGTTCCAGCCATTCGCCGAGACCCTGCCGCTGCTTCTCCTCGGCGGCCCACTTGGGGTCCGGGGCCGGCAAGGGGACGCCGGCCTCGCCGGCCAGGCGCTCGACCGCCTCCATGAAGGTCAGCCGCTCGGTCTCCTGGAGGAAGGTGATCAGGTCGCCGTGCTTGCCGGAGGAGAAGTCGTGGAAGAAGCCCTTGTCGTCATTGACGAAGAACGACGGCGTGCGCTCCTTGGTGAACGGCGACAGGCCGACGTATTCGCGCCCCTGCCGGCGCAGCTTGACGCTCTTTCCGATGACGTCGGAAAGCCGCAGCCGGGATTTCACCTCGTCGAGGAATCGGTCGTCGAAACGCACGGTGGGAACCATAGCGCGGCGGGGGATGCGAAGCCACGGCGGCCGCGGCGCGGTTGGGGCGCGATCGAAATGCGGTCCAAGTGCGGTCCAAGTGCGGTCGAGGTGCGGTCCGGGCGCCCTCCCGGTGTGGCCCGGGTGCGGCCCCGGCGCGCTCGAATCCGCCGGTATTTTCCATCCGCCGCGCACCCGCCTGTGGCTAGCCTGTTGATGTTCAATAACTTCGGATGCGGCGCTCGACTTCCTCGTCTTCGCGAGCGCGGTGGGAGGGGAGTTGGGAGACGAGGCGCCTGACCTCCAGCAAGGTCGATCGTCTCTCCCTGACGCTGGCCGGAGAGGCGTCGCCTTCGCTGGCCCTGGCGACGCGCAGAAGCGCGGCGATCAGCCCCGCCGCGCTGGCGTCGGCCAGAGCGGCCTGCTCGGCGCGGAGTTCGGCGATCCGTTCGGCGACCTCGGGACGCCGGGCGAGCTTGTAGGCGTGGCCGTTGCCGGAATTGTAGCCGGCGTCGTCGTAGGCACACTCTAGCCGGGCGCCGTTGGCGCGGGACCGGGCGAAACATTCGTGGCGGGCGTTTTGCAGAACGGGCATGGCGGTTCGGGTCTCCCTAACCGGGACGAGAGGTTGTGAAGTCTTCGTTTTGCAATATCACACGCCGATTGTCAACAGGTAAGATCTCCGCCTACGAGCGTCGGCCGGTCTCACTCTGGTCGCCGGCCCGGATGATGACCGTGGTCATGGCCCCGCGCGAGTCGGGGATGAACTCCACCTCATAGTCGCGTGAGGAGTCCCAAAAGACAGGGTGGCCGTCTCGGGCGCCGAGGTAGGTCAGCGACCGGCGAGCCTTGCCGTAGACGAGGCGTCCGTCGTCGAGGTCGAACCTGACCGGCTCGGCTTGCCCGGCCAGGGTGAAGGCGCCCACGAACCGGGCCAGTTCGGCCGGCGAGATGGCGACGGGGTGGCGATCGGAGGGAAGGATGACGGGGCGGCCGGCCGCGACATCGATGAGCTGGCCGCCGATGGTCTCGATGGGTGCGGCCTCGTCGTTGCCGAGGACGACCACGATCAGCCGGCGCCGGGGCAGCCAGGCGAGGTAGCTGTGGAACCCCTCGATCCCGCCGTTGTGCCAGATGATCGGCTCCCCCGCGTGGGTGACGACGAGAAGGCCCATGCCGTAACCGCCAAGGCCCGGGGTGGTCATCTGGGCGAGCGAGGCGGCGGAGAGCACCTTGCCGCCGAAGAGAGCCCTCGCCCACCGCGCCAGATCGCCGGTCGTCGAGTACATCGATCCCGCCGCCCAGGGCGCGGTCATCGACTCCGAACGGGCATAGGTCCAGCCTGGGGCGTGCTCGGCGTAGCCCAGCGCGCGATGGGCCAGGACGAGGTCGTCCGCGTCGAGCCCGGTGTCCTTCAGGCCCAGGGGGTCAAGCAGCCGCGTTCTCAGTTGCTCGGCATAGGATCTGCCGCCCACCTTTTCGATGATCGCGCCGAGAACCTCGTAATTGGTGTTGCTGTAGGCGAACTTGCCGCCGGTGGGGAAATCCAGCGGCTTGTCCGCCACCAGGGCGAACGTCTCCTCGGGCGTGCGCGGGCTCGCGCTCCAGGCCGGGAAGCGGGGATCGTGGGTGAAGTCCGGGATGCCCGAGGTGTGATGCAGAAGCTGGGCCAGGGTGATCTTCGACCATGCGGCGGGAGCTGCCGGCAGGCGGCTGGCGACGGTGTCCGACAGGCTCAGTTTGCCATCCTGCTGGAGCAGCAGGACCAGGGCGGCGGTGAACTGCTTGGTCAGGGAGCCGATGCGGAACTCGACGTCGGGCGCATTGGGGATGGCCCAATCCAGGTTGGCCATCCCGTATCCCCGGTCCAGAAGCACGCGGCCGTCGTCGATGACCAGCACCGCGCCCATGAAACGGTTCTCCGCGGCGTAGGCGCCGGCGACCGCGTCGAGCCGCGTCGCCACCGGCGCGGTCGCCGGCGCCGGGGTGGCCGCGAGCGCCAGGAACGGCAAGGCGACGGCGACCGCCAGGACCGCCGGCCGGATCGACTTCTCCAGTCTGTTCATTTCAGGCTCTTCTCGGCGATGATGCTCGACTCGTGTTTGGTTTTATCCGCTGGAACACTGTGAGGATCGCGACCTTCAACATCAACGACGTGGGCAAGCGCCTGGACAACCTCCTCGCCTGGCTGGCGGAGACGGAGCCGGATGTCGTCTGTCTTCAGGAACTGAAGGCCGAGCAAGGCCGGTTCCCGGCCGACACGCTCTCTCGGCTGGGATACGGCGCGGTGTGGCGGGGCGAGCGATCGTGGAACGGCGTGGCGATCCTGGCGCGCGGGGCCGAGCCGGTGCTGACGCGCGTGGGCCTGCCCGGTGATCCGTCCGACCAGCAGGCGCGCTACATCGAGGCGGCGGTCGCCGGGGTGCTGATCGGCTGCCTCTATCTGCCCAACGGCAACCCTCAGCCGGGGCCGAAGTTCGCCTACAAGCTGGCCTGGTTCGAGCGGCTGATCGACCATGCGGCCGGACTGCTCGGCGCCGGCGTGCCCGCTGTCCTCGCCGGCGATTTCAACGTCGTGCCGGCGCCGCGGGACATCTACCCCACGCGGTCGCTGGACGGGAACGCCCTCATTCAGCCCCAGAGCCGGGAGTGCTTCGCGCGGCTGCTCGCGCAGGGTTGGACCGACGGCCTGAGGACCCTCCAGCCGACCGGTCCGCTGTGGACCTTCTGGGACTACATGCGCGGGCGATGGGCGGCGGACAAGGGCATGCGCCTGGATCACCTGCTCCTCTCGCCCGACCTGGTCGCGAGGCTCGCCGCCGGCGGCGTGGACCGCTGGGTCCGGGGCGAGCATGGGGCCAGCGATCACGCACCGGCATGGATCGAGCTGGGCGAGCGCTGAGGGTTGGGACGGTTGGAGAGGCGACGGCATATCCTGCCGCCTTACTCCCCCAGCGGCGGCTATTGGCGCAGCGCAGCGGTATCGCCTACGACGTTTGGGCTTGCGAACGTGCCCGGCCCGAGCGTCGCTGGCGCGGCGAGGGTCTTGACGAATCAACCTCTAAGGTGTATCCAGGCATGGCGATCAAGCGCAGGCCGCAATCACGATCTCGTCGCGATCAAAACGAGGTTCGCGCAGGCGGACACGCTCGAGGTCACCCGTAGCGCGATCGAGGGCGCTCGCGCCCTGGGCTATTCGTTGGAGGACGTCGCCCTGGCAGTGCAGGCGCTGGAATCTCGTGATTTCATCAAATCCGAGACGGCGCATAGTCCCAGGAACTCCAGGGTCTGGCACGACACCTATAATACCAGTCCCCACTGAAAATGACTCATGCCAACTTGAGCCCTCGCCCCCGCACCTGCGGGGGAGAGGGTGGGGTGAGGGGGTGGCGCCGCCACCGTGATCTCTCCGGAAGCGTCCGTCACGCGGACAAACCCCTCACCCCACCCTCTCCCCGTTAGAACGGGGCGAGGGCTATCGGTCGGCCGCCTGACGTCGCCAAGTGTCAGCATTTATGGGGGTTGGTATAATCTGCCTTGGGACGATCGCTGGCTCTATTTGAAGTTTGCGGGCGAAACACTGATCGACGTCACACTCGTGTCGTTCAAAGAGGTCGGCAATGACTGAAACGCGCGTCCATCCCACGACCGGCAAGACCTTACGCCGCGATGTCCGGACGCAGATCGTCTCGTTCGGGTCGATCACGCGCGCGGTCAAGGCGCCCGGCTGGTATCCCGACGACGACAGTGATTCGGTCCACTCCGGCGCCGATCTCGCCGAGTCGGATCGGGCCTTCCGCGAACTGAAGGCCGCCTATGCCGCCCATGTCCGCGAGGTGCGCAAGGGGCTCAACCTCACGCAGGAGGAGGCTGGCCGCATCATCGGCGGTGGCCGGCGCGCCTTCCAGAAGTATGAGAGCGGCGCGACGCCGCCGAGCGACGCCGCGGTCGGACTCATCGAATTGCTGCACCGGCATCCCGAAGACCTCGACTTCCTGAAATCGCTCCGGACGGCGGCCTTGTGAGCCGGTTCTCCGGCGCCGAAGGGGCCGGGTTGGACCGTGCCGGCCGAGCGCGCCATGAGGATCGCGACCTTCAACACCAACGACGTGGGCAAGCGCCTGGACAACCTCCTCGTGTGGCTGGCGGAGACGGAGCCGGACGTCGTCTGCCTTCAGGAGCTGAAGGCCGAGCAAGACAGATTCCCCGCCGATACGCTGTCGCAGTTGGGATACGGCGCGGTGCGGCGGGGCGAGCGATCCTGGAACGTCGTGGCGATCCTGGCGCGCGGCGCAGAGCCGGTGCTGACGCGCGGGAGCCTGCCCGGCGACCCGGCCGACCGGCAGGCGCGCTATATCGAGGCGGCGGTCGCCGGGGTGCTGATCGGCTGCCTCTATCTGCCCAACGGCAACCCTCAGCCGGGGCCGAAGTTCGCCTACAAGCTGGCCTGGTTCGAGCGGCTCATCGACCACGCGGCCGGGCTGCTCGCGGCCGGCGTGCCCGCTGTCCTGGCCGGCGATTTCAACGTCGTGCCGACACCGCAGGACATCTACCCCACGCGCTCTCTCGACGGGAACGCTCTGGTTCAGCCCCAGAGCCGCGAGTGTTTCGCGCGGCTCATCGCGCAGGGTTGGACGGACGGCCTGCGCACGCTCCAGCCGACCGGGCCGCTGTGGACCTTCTGGGACTACATGCGCGGGCGATGGGCGGCGGACAAGGGCATGCGCCTGGATCACCTGCTCCTCTCGCCCGACCTGGCCGCCAGGCTCACCGCCGGCGGGGTGGACCGTTGGGTCCGGGG
>DASRLN010000039.1:0-3997 GCA_035648435.1 Caulobacteraceae bacterium | reverse complement strand
CCGACGGCTTCATCTGGGCGGATAATCCCGCCTGGCGCGAGACCGTCGGCGCGGCCCGCCGCCTGCCCAAGGCCGGGGCCGGACTGTTCGCCGCCCTGTCGGCCGCCCGCCGGGACGGCGCCGGCGCGGGACGGATGCGCTGCGGCAAGGCCGAGCGGCCGGTGGCCATCGCCCCCTTCGGCGCCGATCGCTTCCTGCTGCGCCTCGCCGAGGCCGAGGCCAGCGCCCCTTCGGTCCGCCTTGCCGCGCGGTCGGCCGTCCCGGCTGCCCCGGCCCGGCTCGACGCCTTCGCCGCCGCCTCGCCGTTCGGCGCCGCCCTGATCGGACCGGGCGAGCCGTTCGACGCCCCGATCGTCGAGGCCAACCCGGCCCTGGCCGCGATCGCCGGCCGCGGCGCCGTGGCCGGCGCCCGGCTTCGCGACATCATCGCCCCGGCCTCGCGGGCCGAGGTCGTCGCTCAGCGCGCCGGCGGCCAGCCCGGTCCCCACGAGGTCGCCCTCGTCGATCAGCCGGACAAGACCGCCCATCTCTACCTCGCCTCGGGCGAGGCCGGCTCGGTGGCCTATCTGCTCGACGTCACCGACCAGAAGAAGATGCAGATCCAGCTCGCCCAGCGCAACAAGATGGAGGCCATCGGCCAGCTCGCCGGGGGCGTCGCCCACGATTTCAACAACCTGCTGACCGCCATCAACCTGCGCCTCGACGAGTTGCAGCTGCGCCATCTGCTCGGTGATCCCTCCTATGACGGCCTCACGGAGATCCGGCAGACGTCCGTGCGCGCCGCCGACCTGGTTCGCCAGCTGCTGACCTTCTCGCGGCAGGCGACCATCCAGCGCGAGATTCTCGATCTCGGCGAACTGCTCAGCAACTTCGATGTCCTGCTGCGCCGGCTGCTGCGCGAGGACGTCAGGCTCGACACCCACTACGGCCGCAATCTGCCGCTGGTTCGCGCCGACAAGGCGCAGCTCGAAAACGCGATCATGAACCTGGTGGTCAACGCGCGCGACGCGGTCCATGCCAACGGCGGCGGCACGGTGAGGCTGCGCACGGCCCGCCTCACCGCCGCCGAAGCCGCCGATCTCGGCTACGCCGGGGCGACCCAGGACGAACTGGCGCTGATCGAGGTCGCCGACGACGGTCCGGGCATTGCCCCGGAGGTGATCGCCAATATCTTCGAGCCGTTCTTCACCACCAAGGGGGTGGGGGAGGGGACCGGTCTCGGCCTCGCCACCGTCTATGGCATCGTCAAGCAGTCGGACGGCTGGATTTCGGTCGATTCGGCGCCGGGCGCGGGGGCGGTGTTCCGCATCTTCCTGCCGGTCTGCCAGGCCCCCCTGGCCCTCGAACAGCCGGCCGAGGCGATCCGCGCGCGCCCGATCCCGCGCGATCTCTCCGGCGCCGGGCGCATCCTCTTCGTCGAGGACGAGGACGCGGTGCGCGGCATCGCCGCCCGCCTGCTGCGCCAGCGCGGCTACGAGGTGATCGAAGCCGCCGACGGCGAGGAAGCCCTGGCGCTGGCCGAGGAACACGCCGGAACCATCGACCTGATGATTTCCGATGTGATCATGCCCGGCATCGACGGCCCGACGCTGCTGAAGCGGGCGCGCCGGTTCCTCGGCGCCGCGCCGGTGATGTTCATCTCCGGCTACGCGGAAGCCGAATTCTCCGACCTGCTGGAGGGCGAGAGCGGGGTCACCTTTCTCGCCAAGCCGCTGGACATCAAGACGCTGGCCGAGCGGGTCAAGGGTCAGCTCCAGGCCGCCTGATGCGCGAACGCCTGACCGTGCGGGTGCTGCTCCTCGACCCCGCCGGCCGCATCCTGCTGATGAAGGGCCGCCTGCCCAGCGATCCCGCCGCGCCGGGGGCCTGGTTCACCCTTGGCGGCGGCGTCGAGCCGGGCGAAACCCCGCCGCAAGCCGCGGCCCGGGAGATCGCCGAGGAAACCGGCTTCACCGGCGTCGAGATCGGCTCCGTGATCGGCCGGGGCGAGCAGATCCACCATGACCGCAAAGGCCGCGAAATCCTCGTCCGCGAGACCTTCCTCCTCGCCCGCTGCCCCGGCGGCGAGCCATCACGGGCCGGATGGCAGCCCCTCGAGCACGAATTCGTCGATGACATCCGCTGGTGGACGCTGGCCGACCTCGCCGCCTGCGAGGAGCCGGTGTTTCCGGCCGATCTGGCCAACATGCTGGCCGAAGCGATTCAGAACACTCGATAATTCCACCAATGCCTTCTCCCGCGAGGGGAGAAGGGTAGTCGAGGACGGCGCGCCTCGCCGCGGCTTGGTTTCATGCTAAGCGGCGGGTTCACGCCGTGAGTGCCGAAACAGCTTGATGACCTCCCCCAGAGACGCCCTCTTCGACGCCCTCGAAGCGCGGACCTTCGATCTCGCCGTGATCGGCGGCGGCATCACCGGCGCCGGGGTGGCGCGGGACGCCGCCATGCGCGGCCTGAGCGTCGCCCTCATCGAGGCCCGCGACTTCGCCTCGGGCACCAGCAGCCGGTCTTCCAAGATGATCCACGGCGGCCTGCGCTACCTCGCCCAGGGCGATCTCGGCCTGGTCCGCGAAGCCGCCTCCGAGCGCAAGATCGTCGAGCGCATCGCTCCGCACCTGGCCCGCCAGACACCCTTCGTGATCCCGGCGCGGAGCGCCGGCGCCATCGCCAGGCTGCGCGCCGGCCTGTGGACCTTCGAGAAACTGGGCGGGGCGCCCAAGAGTCGCAGGCACGAACTGTGGTCCGTCGCCGACCTCGGGAGCCGCGAGCCGGCGATCGACGTCGGCGGTCTCGCCGGCGCCGTGGTCTACCCGGAATACCTCACCGACGATGCCCGCCTGACCCTGGCCAATATCCGCTCGGCCGGCGCCCACGGCGCGCTGACCCTCAACTACGCCGGCGTCGAGGCGCTGATCCTTGAGGGCGGCCGCTGCGTCGGCGTCGAGGTCGCCGACACCCTGTCCGGGGCCGGCGGACGGCGGGCGCGGCTCTCCGCCCGCGTCGTGGTCAACGCCGCCGGCCCGTGGGTGGACGAGATCCGCGCCCTTGAGGACGCCGGCGCGGCGCCGCGCCTGGCCCTGGCGCGGGGCGTCCACCTGGTCGTCCATCGCGAACGCCTGCCGATTTCGCGGACGATCATCATGACCGCCGCCGACCGGCGCGGCGTCTTCGCCGTCCCCAAGGGGCCGATGAGCTACATCGGCACCACCGACACCTTCCATCCCCATGCCGAGGCCTGGCCGCCGATCACCGACGAGGACGTCGATTATCTCCTGGCCACGGCCGCGGCGCGGTTCTCCACGCCGGCGCTCAGCCGCGCCGACGTCGTCTCGGCGTGGGCGGGCGTTCGCCCCCTGGTCGCCGAGGCGGGAAAGTCCCCCTCCGACATCTCCCGCCGCGATGAACTCATGACCGGGGCGGCGGGGGTCCTCTCCATCGCCGGCGGCAAGCTCACCGCCTATCGCCGGATGGCGCAGCGGGTGGTCGATCATGTCGAAGACGTCCTCGGCCGGCGGCGCGAGCCTTGCCGCACCGCCGACCAGCCCCTGCCCGGTGGCGAGACCGCGCCCGCGTCGGTCCAAGCCCAACTCACCGGGCGGGGAATGTCGCAAGCCGACGCCGACCGCCTCGTCGGCCTCTACGGCGCCGAGGCGCCGGTCGTCGGCGTCGGTGCGGCCGCCGAAGCCGCCCACGCCGTCACCGCCGAGATGGCCCTGACCCTGGAAGACTACTGGGCTCGCCGCTCGGCGCGGGCCTGGTTCGACGAAGCCGGCGGCCTCGCCGCGCTCGCCCCGGCCGCCCGCGCCATGGCCCCGCTGCTCGGCTGGTCGGCCGCCGAGGAAGCTCGCCAGATCGCCCACTGTGTCGCAATTCACGAGCGCGACATGGCGGCCATTCGCTCGCCGCTTTGCGCCCCCTCCGTCACGGCGCAAGATGGCGCCGCGCCACCTCCGCCGCATAGGGGCGGGTGAGGATAGAAGGATCGCGACCCGTTCTATCC
>DASRLN010000038.1:0-15262 GCA_035648435.1 Caulobacteraceae bacterium | reverse complement strand
CCGACCCCACCCTGGTCGATCCCTTCGCCCTGGCGGAGATGCGCACCGGCGCCGCCCGCCTGCCCGAGCGCCCCAAGACCCTGAGATTGGCCTCGCCGTTCGATTATGGATCCAACGCCCTCGCCCTGGTGGTCACCGACGTGCGCCGGGACGATCCGCGGCAGGTGGGGGCGGCCATGCGGGAGTTGTTCCTCGCGTCGGGTGGCGGGGGCCTCGGCCTGTTCACCGCCATCCGTCGATTGCGCGCGGTGCACGAGCTCATCGCCGGCCCCATGGCGGATCGCGGCCTGGCGCTCTACGCCCAGCACGTCGATCCGCTGGAGATCGGCGCCCTGGTCGATATCTTCAGGACCGAGCGGGACGCCTGCCTTCTCGGCACCGACGCGGTCCGCGACGGCGTCGATGTGCCTGGGCGGTCCCTGCGCCTGCTGGTCTTCGATCGCGTGCCGTGGCCCAGGCCCGACATTCTGCACAAGGCGCGGCGGGGCCGCTTCGGCGGCAAGGCCTATGACGACACCGTGGCCCGCGGCCGCATCGCCCAGGCCTTCGGCAGGCTTATTCGGCGTTCGGACGACAAGGGCGTGTTCGTGATGTTGGACGCGGCCACGCCCACGCGATTGCTGTCGGGGCTGCCGGGCGACGTCACCGTGGAGCGCGTCGGCCTCGTCGAGGCGATCGAAGCGACCGCGAGCCACCTGGGCGTTTGAAGGGGATCGATTGATCCAAAGCGATCCTCCGGCCGTATCGTATCGACGGGGTGATCGAACGTGGGCATAGCGAAGCCGATTATCATGCGCCTCCACTCCCTTCTCGCCCTCGCCGTCGCACTCTGTCCGGTCTCCGCGTTCGCCTGGGCGCCGAGCGTCCAGACCCAGCATCTGCTGACCCGGGGCGACGCCTGGGCGGAGGTTCTCCCGGACACCAACGGGGCCGGGCTGATCCACGCGGCGATCGACATCGCCGCCCCGCCCCGGACGGTGTGGGCGGTGATGACCGACTGCAAGCTGGCCGCGCGCCTGGTGGTCACGGTCACCAGCTGCAAGATCATCCAGGGGGATCAGGCCCGCGGATGGGACGTGCGCGAGCAGGTCACCCGGGGCAGCCTGTTCGTGCCGGAGATCCACAACGTCTTTCGCTCCGACTATCAGCCCTTCACCCTGATCCGCTTCCGCCGCGTCGCCGGTGACCTCAAGGCCGAGCAAGGCGAGTGGCGTCTCCAGCCCCTCGACGGCGGCGCCGGCACGCGGGTGATCTACGTCAACCGGGTCGCCGCCGACATTCCGGTCCCGGCCGCGCTGGTCCGGGCCGGCATGAAGCGAGACACGCCCAAGGTGCTGATGAATTTGCGCCGGGAGAGTGTCGCCGCCGCAGGGCGCTCGGGCGTCTAGTCGGGCTTGCGGTGGCGCCCGAAGTCCGGCTCGGGGGTTTCCTGGCCGGCCTCGATGACGCCGCGGCGGATCACCCGGGTGCGGGTGAACAATTCCTCTAGCTTGTCCCCTTCACCCCAGCGAATAGATCGCGACAACGCCTGCAGGTCCTCGGTGAAGCGGCCGAGAATCTCCAGCACCGCGTCTTTGTTGGCCAGGAACACGTCGCGCCACATCACCGGGTCCGAGGCGGCGATGCGGGTGAAATCGCGGAAACCGCCGGCCGAATACTTGATCACCTCGCCGCGCGTGACCGTCTCGAGGTCGGCGGCGGTGCCGACGATGTTGTAGGCGATCAGGTGGGGCAGATGGGAGGTCACCGCCAGCACCAGATCGTGGTGCTTGTCATCCATGATCTCGACCTGGGCCCCCAGCGCCTCCCAGAACGCGGTGAGCCGGACGACCGCCGCCCGATAGGGGCCATCCTCGCGGGTCCGAGGGGTGAGGATGGTCCAACGGCCTTCGAACATCCCGGCGAAGCCGGCGTCGGGACCGGACAGCTCGGAGCCGGCGATAGGATGGCCCGGAATGCCGAACACCGAGGCCGGCAGGACGCTGGCGAAGGCTTCGGCGACGCATCCCTTCACCGAGCCCACGTCGGTGACGGTGGCGCCCGCCTTCAGCGAGGCGGCGACCATTGCGGCGGCGGGACCGATGGCCAGGGGCGGAGCGGCGAAGACCACCAGATCGGCGTCCCGCGCCGCGGCGGCCGGATCGGCATCGACCCGATCGGCGAGGCCCAGGACCCGGACCCGCTCGCGCACCGCCGGGCTGGGATCGAAGATCACGATCTCGCCCGCCGCGCCCCGGTCCTTCGCCGCCCGGGCGAGGGACGAGCCGATCAGGCCACAGCCGATCACCGCCAGGCGATCGTAGAGCATCGCGGTCATCCGGGACGGGACGGGTCCAGGAAGGCGGCGAGAGCGTCGATCACCGCCCGATTGTGCTCCTCCAGGCCGATGGTGATCCGCAGGTGGTCCGGCAGGCCATAGTTGGCGACACCCCGCACGATCAGGCCGCGGCTGGCCAGGAAACGCTCCGCTTCCGCCGCCGTTCGCCCGGGCGCGGTGGGAAAGCCGACCAGGACGAAATTGGCCGCCGAAGGCGTCACCGCCAGCCCGAGGCCGCCCAGTTGCTGGGTCAGCCACGGTCGCCAGCGCTCCACCAGCGCCAGGGAGGCGGCGTGGAACCCGGTGTCGCCCAGGGCGGCGACGGCCGCCGCCTGGCCGACGATCGAGGTGTTGAACGGCAGGCGGATGCGGTTCACCGCCTCGGCGACGCAATCGGGCGCATAGCCCCACCCGATCCGAAGGGAGGCCAGGCCGTGCAGTTTGGAGAAGGTGTGGGTGACGACGACGTTGGGCGCGCCGCGCGCCAGCTCGAGGCCGTCGCTGAACGTCGGGTCGGTGTTGAACTCGGCATAGGCGCCGTCGAGCACCAGGATCACGCCCGGCGGCAATTCCCCCTGCAGCCTGGCGACTTCCTGGCCCGAAATGAACGTCCCGGTAGGGTTGCCGGGGTTGGCGATGAACATCAGCCGTGTCCGCTCGTCCACCTCCGCCAGCATGGCGCCGATGTCGATGCGGTGATCTCTTTCCTTGGCGTATCGAACCACGGCCTGATTGGCGCGGGCGCCGATGGCGTAGGCCCCGAAGCCGAATTCGCCCTGAACGATGTTGTCGCCTGGCTCGAGGAAGGTCTGGTTGAGCAGGGCGAAAATCTCGTCGGTCCCGCAGCCGAGAATCAGCCGTCCCGGTTCGAGGCGATAGCGTTCGGCCAGAGCCGTGCGCAAGGCCCCGCCGCGCCCGTCCGGGTAGAGCGCCAACCTGCCCGCCGCCTCGAGATAGGCCGCGCGCGCCGCCGGGCCGCACCCCAGGATGTTCTCGTTCGCCGACAGCTTGACCGGATGGGCGACACCCTCGGCCGTGGCCTTGCCCGGCGTATACGGCGCAATGTCCAGAATGCCGGGTTTGGCCGTCGGGCGTTCGGCGGCGGAACGGTCGGTGTTTGGAGAAATCGTCTGCATCTGAGTCCTGGGGCCGGCGATTCGAGTGCGGCTCATACACGCCGGTCGCCCTTCACGCACGCCCGGCCTCGGACCCCTAGCCGGCCGCGTCAGCCAATTTGACGGGCCCCACTTGCGTTCCACTGGTGTTCGCGATCACACCGTCTACGGAGCGCGGGCTTCCAGCCCGCATACTTTCTTAGGAACGTCAACGGCTTCGCGGATGCTTCGCAGATGCGGGCTGGAAGCCCGCGCTCCGGCCGCGGAATTTCGGCGAACGCGCATCCCTTCATACAAATCGAAGCGGACCTCTAGAAGATGCGCGGCGCTGGGCCGAGGGCGGCCGGACCCAGGGTCGTGCGGCCGGCCTGGAAGTCGATAGTCACGGTGGCGATCGTGCCGTGGCTGCGCGCGTTCAGCACAGTGGCGGCGGAGCCGGCGGCGTCCGGGCTGATGGCGTTCTCGTCGTTCAGCGCCCGGAGGGTGCGCGAGGCCTGGCCGAGGGTCGCCGTCAGCGACCCCTGGAGACGGCCGGCGTCGTCCACCGACAGCCTGCCCCCGCGCCCGTCAAGAAGCGCATCTCCCGCCGCGATCCGCAGTCGGTGCAGATCGATGGTCCCGCCGGCGTCCCGCCAGGCCCTGGCGGCGGCCGGCCAGCTCGGGCCGGCGAGGGCGGCGGCATGGGAATAGATCAGGTCGACCAGGAGGCTCACCGGCTTGCCACCGGCGATCCGGCCCATCAGGCCTGGAAACCGGGCCCGGGCGCCGTCGAGCTCGAGCCACGCCGCCCCGTGGTCGCCGGGTCCCGCGCGGGTGTGGATGTGGAGTTCCTTGGCCGCCGAGAGCGAAAACGGATTGGCCCCCGGCGCCGCCGTGAAGGCGAGATCCAACCCCTCGACCGAAACCCGCGGCGGCGACTGGTCGAATCCCGAGACGCTCGCCCGCAGCACCTTGGCGGTGACCGACACCTTGCCGGCCCGGCGCCGCGTGAGCACCACCCCGTCGGGCGCGACCAGCATCCAATGGTCCGGCGCATAGGCCCACGCCTCGGTGTCCAGTATCGGCGCGGCGATCGCCCAGCCGCTCGGTTCGCGAACGGTCAGGCCTTCGAAATCGACGTCGAGGCGAAAGGGGAAGCCCGAGACGTGGCGCGCGCTCCAGCTCACCCTCCAATCCTGTCCGACCAATAGATCCCGCTCGGCGTCGATCCGGCGCCGTGTCTCGCCGGCCAGCCAGAACCAGGCCACACACCACGCGCCGGCGAGAACGATGGCCAGAGCGAACGGCGCGTAGAGGCCGAGCCGGCGGGGTTTGCGGGGCGCGGTTCGATCGGGCAGGGTCATGGCGTGGCGGGCAGTCCTTCAAGGTTGGCGATCGGGATGGAGGCGGAGCGGCGGTGCTGGGTGTTCGGCTACGGTTCGCTGATGTGGCGGCCAGGATTTGAATATCTAGAGCGCCGCGCCGCCACGCTCCATGGCCGCCGGCGAGCCTTCTGCATCTATTCGGTCCATCATCGCGGCACGCCGGCCCGGCCCGGCCTGGTGCTCGGTCTCGCGCCCGGGGGGGCCGTGCGCGGCGTGGCCTATCGAGTCGACGCCGACGCCTGGCCGACGGTCCACGCCTACCTCGTGGAGCGCGAACAGCCGACCGAAACCTACATCGAAGCCTGGGCCAACGTGCGTCTGTCGGGCCATGGCATGGTCCGGACCCTCGTCTTTCTCTCCGATCGCAAGCACCCTCAATGGGCCGGCGCCCTGGGTCTGCGGGTCCAGGCCGACCTGATCGCCGGCGCCTCCGGTCTTTCCGGGCGCAACATCGACTACCTTCGCGACCTCGTCCAACACCTGCGCGAGGCGGGCGTCACCGATAGGGGCATGGAGCGGCTGCTCGCCCTGGTCGAGGCGCGGGAGGGTATCGGGTAGTCGCCCCGCCGCGCCGTTTCATTCGGTCATCAATCTCGCGGACGCCCCCTCGATCCGCTCTTCCAGTGTCCGCATGAACTCGGCTCTTCGAAGCCCCGCCGGGATCGGCGGTAGGAACTCGTAGACGATGGTTCCGGGCCGGCGAATGAAACCGTGGGCGGGCCAGTGGAGGCCGGAATTGGTGGCCAGGGGCGTGCACGGAAGGCCGAGGTCGCGGTAGAGGGCGGCGACGCCGGGTTTGTAGTCGGCCTGTGCGCCCGGCGTCATGCGATGTCCCTCCGGGAAGATGACCACTTGCCGGGCCTCGTCAAGCCGCGCGCGGGCGTCGGCGACAAGCTTGCGCAGCGCCTTCGAATGGGCATCGCGATCGACCACGATCATCCCCGCCCGCCCGCAGTACCAGCCGTAGAACGGGATCCGCATCAACTCCTTGCGCATCACGTAGCAAGCGTCGGAGAGGGCGGCGAAGGGGGCCATGGTGTCGAACATGCACTGGTGCTTGGCGGCGATGATCGCCCGCCCGGTTGGCATATGCTCGCGGCCGCGGATATTCACCTCGACGCCGCAGATCGCCGTCAGGAGGACGCCAGTTCCTCGGGCCCACATCCGCATGGCGCCCATCAGCCATGGGCGCGGAGTGGCGATCAAGGGCAGCATGGCCAGGACCATGATCGCCGACCACAAGTAGAAGGCCGCCGCGAACACGAGAGAGCGGACTAGAACCATCAGTGGGCGGATCCGGTCTTTGAGCCCGCGTCCAATCGCAGGATGCCCTCCCGGACGAGGATGACCAGGTATTTGCTGTACTCCTGCACCATCCGCCGCGCGCCGTCGCCGGTGTTCGCCCAATGTCGCACATCGACCGCCGGGGTGGCCACGGGATAGGGGGTGATGCGGACGGAGGGGAGGGCGCCTTTCAGCTCCAGCATGGCGCGCGGCATGTGATAGTCGGCGGTCACCAGAATCAGGCTGGAATAGCCCATGGCCCGGGCCCAGACCGCCGTTTCGCGGGCGTTGCCGATGGTGTCGGCGGCGTTGAAACCCAGATCGACGCAGCAATCGAACACTGGCTTGGCGACGCCGGTGACGTTCAGCAGGTCGCGACGCGTGGCGCGCCGGTTTACGCCCGAAACCAGCATCCGGCGCCCCTTTCCGCTCTCCAGCAGCCCGGCGGCGGCCTCCAGGCGCAGGTCCGACCCACCGGTCAGGGCGACGATACCGTCGGCCGTCGCGGGGTCCGGGGCCGGAATTGATCTGGCCGCCCGGTCGGCGAAGGCGAACAGCCCCGCCACCCAGATCGCCAGCGCGACCAGGACGGCGGCCAGGCCCTTCATGGAGTGCGGTCCAGTGTCGCCCGCGCGGTCATGCCGGCGGTAACCGCGGCGGTGAGGGCCGCGACGAAGGGGCAGGGCAGGGCCGCCGCCAGATCGGTCCAGGTAATCGGCAGGATCGCCGCCAGGGTCTGACCCTGGCCGAACTGATGCAGCCCGGCGCCGGCCAGGGCCGCCGCCGCGCCCCCGGCGCTTCCCGCCAGCGCGGCCATCCGGGCGAACCTGGCCTGGAATAGCCGGGCGATGAAACCGTCGGTGGCCCCGGCGAGGTGCAGGACCTCGACCAGGTCGCGGCGGGCCGCCAAGCCCTGACGGGTGGCGAAGGCGACCGCCGCGCCGGTCGCGACGACGATGAGCGCCAGTAGGCCGAAAGCGACATAGCGGGCGAGGGCGCCGGTGCGCATGATCTCCGCCGTCCACAGGCTGTGATCCTCCACCGTGGCGTCGAGCCCGTCGGCGGCCAGCGCTCGCGACAGGTCGGCCGTGGTCGCCGGCCGCGCCGCCGCCAGATCCACCGCCACCAGGCGCGGCGTCGGCAGGTCGGCCGGGATCGGTCCCGGACCCAGGAACCGGGCGATCAGCCCGTCCGCCTCGGATTTCTCCAGAGCTCGGGCCTCGACCACGCCCTTGATTCCGGCCAGGGTCTCCGCCGCCCGGGCCGCCGCCGCGTCGGGGCTTTCCAGCCCCTGGGCGCGAACCACCACCGTCGCCGAACCCACCAGCTGTTGCCTCCAGCCGTCCGCCGCCCGGCCCGCCGCCAAGGCGCCGATGGCCGCCAGACAGGCCAGGAACGACAGCACCGCGATGACGAAGAACAGTGAAAACTGCCGCCCATCCGGCCTTGGCAATAGGGCGGCCGGCCACCACCGCCCGGCGATCCGGTTCATTGCACGGCGCCCCGCGGTTCGCTCGCGTATCGCGTCAGCACGCCGGCGTGCAGATGAAAAGACGGCTTGCCCGACCGCGCCACCAGGTCCTCGTCGTGGCTGGCGATGAACACCGTGGCGCCGACCTTGTTGAGTTCCTCGAAGAGACGGAGGATCCGGGCGCCGGTGGCGGGATCGACATTGCCCGTCGGTTCGTCGGCGATGAGAATGTCGGGCCGGTTGACCACCGCCCGGGCGATGGCCAGACGCTGCTTCTCGCCGCCGGAGAGGGCGTCGGGCATGGCCGCCATCCGTTTGGCGAGGCCCACCCAGGTCAACAGCTCGGCCACGTCGTCCCGGTAGGAGGCCGGACGTCGCCCGGCGATCCGCGGCGCCAGGGCGGTGTTGTCGAACGCCGACAGGTGCGCGAGCAGCCGGAATTCCTGGAACACCACGCCGATCCGTCGGCGCAGGCGCGGCATTTCGCTGCGCTTCAGGGTCGAGACGTCGCGACCGAAAAGTTCGATCCGCCCGCCGGTGGCCCGGTCGGCGAGGTAGATGAGCTTAAGCAGGCTGGTCTTCCCGGCCCCCGACGGCCCGGTGAGGAAATGGAAAGACCCGGGCGCAAGCTCGAAGGAGACGTCGCGAAGGATGTCGGGCTCCGCTCCGTAGGCCATCGAGACGGCCTCGAAGCGCACGATCGGCGCCGCTTGCGAGGCCTCGGGGTCCTCTGCTTCGGCCAATTCTGTGTCGCGCTTTCTGGACATGGATGCGGAAATCGGCAACCTCGGTGAAAGCTTGGTCGAAGGTCCGATTCGCCTACCATGATACTGACCTGTCCGCAGTGCGCCACCGGCTATTTCGTCAGCGAAGTGGACTTCGCGCGGGGGGGCGAGGAGGCGGCCTGCGCTGCCTGCGGGGCGCGCTGGACGCCGCCGCGGATCACCCGACGCGGCGCTGGGGACACCAGCGACGAGGCGCAGGCGATTTCCGCGCCCACGCTCACGCCGCCGCCGATGGCCAATGCGCTGCCGCGGCGTTTCCGCGCGCGGGCCGTCAGCAGGCGCAAGCTTCGCAAGGCGGCGGTGACCGGAGCGGTCTGGGGGGGAGCGCTGGCCGGATTGATGTTCGTCGCCGGCGCCGCCCTGGTGTTCCGCGTCCAGGTGGCGCGCGCGGTCCCCGGCGCGGCGGCGGTCTATGCGGCGGCCGGTCTGCCTGTCAACCGCGTCGGCCTGGTGATCGAAGCGGTGCGCGCCGAGCCGGGCCTGCAGGATGGCCACGCGACTCTCGGCGTGACCGGCACGATCCGCAACATCGAGGATCGTCCCGTCCGGGCGCCACCGCTCCGCGTGGAACTCTACAACGCTCGCGGCCGGCCCGTGGCCGGTCAGATCGCCGGCGCCCGGCAGGACCGTATTCCGGCCGGTGGAACCCGGCGTTTCGCCCTCGCCATCTTCGATCCGCCGATGTCGGCGTACAATCTCCAGGTGGCGTTCGCGCCCGAAGTCACCGGCAGGATCGCCATGGCCAGGCCCCTGGCCGCCCCGGCCGCGCCGCCGGCGGCCGCTCCTGGGCTGCGCGGCGCCCTGATCCCCGATGCTCCGCCCGCTCCGGTCGTCATCGACGCGCCGGACCCCGCCGCGCCGCATGGCTAGGGCGGGCGCCGGCCTCGAAGTCCTGTTGCCGGAAGAGCAAGTCGCCCAGCGTGTGGCCGCGCTGGCCGATCTGATCGCGCCCAGCATCGACGAGCGGACCGTCGCGGTCTGCCTGTTGACCGGCGGCCTGTGGTTCGCGTCCGATCTGACCCGCGCCCTGGCGCGGCTCGGACGCGAGGTCGCCTTCGACGCGCTGTGGCTGGCGTCCTATGGCGACGCCGAGGTCAGCCGGGGCCGCTGCCAGGTGCGCGCCGATCTTCAGCGACCGCTCGCCGGAAGGCCGGCCCTGATTGTCGATGATGTCGTCGATAGCGGCCTCTCGTTGTCCGAGGCCGCGCGGCTGGTGCGGGACGCGGGCGCCAGCAAGGTCGTCACGGCGGTCTTCGCGCGCAAGCCCTGGCCGTCGCCCCGGAAGATCGAGCCGGACTTCGTGGCCTGGGAAGCGCCGGCGCGCTTCCTGGTCGGCTATGGCATGGACCGGGCCGGCGCCATGCGCGGCCTGCCGTTCATCGCGGCGGCGGATTGAGCGACCGCAGCCACGGCGCCAGAGGCTCCCGCGCCAGCATGTCCGCATAGCTTGGCCGCGAACGGATCACGGCGTATTCCGAGCCTCTGACCAGCACCTCCGGAACCAGGGGGCGGGTGTTGTATTCGCTGGACATCACCGCGCCATAGGCGCCCGCGGACATGAAGGCCACGAGATCCCCGCTCTCGAGCGGTGGCAGTCGCCGCTCGCGGGCGAAGGTGTCGCCGGTCTCGCACACCGGTCCGACGATGTCGTAGGGAGCGAGGCTGCCGGCGCGCGGAATCACCGGCCGGACGTCGTGATAGGCGTCGTACATCGCTGGGCGCAGCAGATCGTTCATCGCCGCGTCGAGCACCAGGAAGCGCCGTCCGTCCGGCCGAACACTCACATGAAGGACCCGGGCGATCAGCACTCCGGCGTTGGCGGCGATGACCCGGCCGGGCTCGAAGATGAATTCGACGTCGAGCCCTCCCAAGTTGGCCGCGACCATCTCGGCGAAGGCGGCAGGCGTCGGCGGGGCGGGCTGGTTGAAATAGGGCACGCCCAGTCCGCCGCCCAGATCCAGCCGATCGACGCGAAGTCCGGCGCCGCGAATCCGCGCCACTAGATCGCGCATGACGCCGAAGGCTTCGGCGAGGGGGGCGAGGTCGATGATCTGGCTGCCGATGTGGCAGGCGAGCCCGCGCACGTCCAGGGATGGGTTGGCGTTGGCGGCGCCATAGAGGCGTTCGGCCTCGGCGACCGAAACGCCGAACTTGCTCTCGACCGAACCGGTGGAGATCTTCGCGTGGCCACCGGCGCCGATGGCGGGATTGACCCGCAGGGCGATTTTCGCCCGCACCCCGGCCAGCGACGCCTGCCGGACCACTTCGGCAAGTTCGGGTTCGGATTCGATGTTGATCTGCATCACGCCGACCCTGAGCGCGAAGCCGATCTCCGCGTCTGTCTTGCCCACTCCGGAAAAGACGATCCGCTCCGGCGGAATGGCCGCCGCGAGGGCGCGGCGGATTTCCCCTTCCGAGACGGTGTCGGCGCCGGCGCCCATGCGGGCCAGGACGCCCAGCACCGAGAGGTTGGAGTTGGCTTTCACGGCATAGGCGATCAGCGGCTGGCCGAGACCGCCGCGAGCGGAGAGCGCATCCCGAAAAACGCTGAAGTGTCTCTCCAGCGTGGCGGTGGAGTAGACGTAGGCCGGCGTCCCGACCTCGGCGGCCAGCCGCGAGAGAGAAACCTCCTCGACGCAGAGCTCTCCGCCCCGCGGCTCGAAGTGGTTCATTGGGGGTGGTTGAAGGGATCGGGCAGGACGCCAGGGGCGGGCGCGCCGCTGAGGTTTGGCCGCTGGCCCTCGATCGGCTGGGTGCGGGCCGGCGACAGATCGAGGTCGGGGTCGCTGTCGCGGGGATCCCGCGGCAAGGGCTCGGGCACGCCGTTGTCTTCCTTCGTCGCCTTGGCCGCCGCCGCGGCTTCCTTGTCCATCTGATATTTCGCCTTGGCCTTGGCGCCATAGAGCGGCGCCGGCTGGTCCAGGGTGCCGACCCGGCCGCAGGCGCTGAGGGCGACGGTCGCAGCGAGCAGGGTGATCGGGATCACGCGATTCATGCGAGGCTCTCCTTCCAGCGGGCGATCTGGCCGCGCACCCGCGACGGGGCCGCGCCCCCGAGGCTGGTGCGGCTCGCCGCCGATGCTACCGGGTCGAGCACCCTCAGAACGTCCGCGGTGACGCGAGGCTCCAGGGCGCGAAGCTCTTCGAGAGGCAGATCGGAAAGGTTAACGCTCAACGCCTCGGCCCGCTTCACCACCGCCCCGGTGACGTGATGCGCTTCGCGGAATGGCAGGTCCAGCGTCCGGACCAGCCAATCGGCCAAATCCGTCGCGGTCGAATGGGCCGCCCCCGCCGCGGCCGCCATGGCGGCGATGTTCACGGTCATGTCCCCCACCATGCCGGTCATGGCGGCCAGGGAGATCTCCAGGGCGTCGAAGGTCTCGAACAGCGGCTCCTGGCATTGCTGCAGGTCCTTGCCGTAGGCCAGCGGCAGCCCCTTGATCACCATCGCCAGATTGACCCATCCGCCGACCACCCGGCCAGTCTTGGCGCGGACCAGTTCGGCGGCGTCCGGATTGCGCTTCTGCGGCATGATCGAGGAGCCGGTGGTGAAGGCGTCGCCGAGGGCGATGAAGGCGAACTGCGGCGTCATCCACAGTACGATCTCCTCGGCCAGTCGCGAAAGATGCGTCGAGGCGATGGCGGCGGCGGCCATCGCCTCCAAGGCGAAGTCCCTGGCCGAAACGCTGTCGATCGAGTTCTCGGTGGGCTTGTCGAAACCCAGCGCGCGCGCCGTCATCGCCCGGTCGATCGGAAACGAGGTCCCGGCCAGGGCGGCGGCGCCCAGCGGACATTCGTTCATTCGCCGCCGGGCGTCGGCGAAGCGCTCCGCGTCGCGGCCGAACATCTCCACATAGGCCATCAGATGATGGCCGAAGGTCACCGGCTGGGCGGTCTGGAGATGGGTGAATCCCGGCATCAGGCTGTCGGCGTGAGTCTCGGCGCTGGCGAGGAGCGCGCGCTGGAGGTCGTGAAGGGCGTCGATGGACCGCTCGCACGCGCCGCGTGTCCAGAGCCGCAGATCCACCGCGATCTGGTCGTTTCGTGATCGGGCGGTGTGCAGGCGCCCCGCCGCCGGTCCGATCAGTTCGCCGAGCCGCGCCTCGATGTTCATGTGGATGTCTTCGAATTCCTCGCGGAAAGGAAAGGCCCCGGCCTCGATCTCCGCCGCGATGCGGTCGAGGCCATGTTGAATCACCGCCTCGTCCGGACCCGAGATGATCGATTGGGTCCTCAGCATCGCCGCGTGGGCGCGCGAGCCGGCGATGTCCTGTGCGGCCAGCCGCCTGTCGAAGCCGATCGAGGCGTTGATCGTCGCCATGATCTGGTCGGGCTTGGCGGAGAAGCGTCCGCCCCATAGAGAGTGACCCGCCTTCCGGGAGTCGTCGGCCATATGACTGAGATCCTTCCCGCCGCCCGACACGCGGCCCGTCCGAGCCCATCGGCGCCTCCGTGCGGGCGCCTCGCCGCCGCCATCGGCGTGGCGGCGCTTCTATACGGGGCCGCCGGCTGTTCCAACCCGCCGAACGACCTCAAGCATCTGGCCAAGGGCGGCATGGTCAAGCTGTGGCCGAATGGGCGCGGGGTCCCGCCGCCCCCCACCGTCTTCGCCGACGCCGCCGGCCGGCCGCATACCCTGGCCGAATTCAAGGGCAAGGTCGCCATCGTCAACATCTGGGCCAACTGGTGCGCGCCCTGCAAGACCGAGATTCCAAGTCTCGCCAGGCTTGCCGCGGCCTACGCCGGCAAGCCCGTCGCGGTGGTGGCGATCAGCGTCGGCAAGGCCGAGGACGAGACGGCCGGAAAGGCCTTCATCGCCAGGAACCCGCCGCTCATCTTCTACTCCGAACCGACCTACGCCCTGGCCTACGCCTTCCGGCCTCCGGTCGAGGAGATGCCGACGACGATTCTCTACGATCGCCGGGGCGTCGAACGGGCGAGGCTGGCCGGCGGCGCCGACTGGTCCGGTCCCGACGCCGGCGCCGTCATCGATCACCTGATCGCCGAAAAGTGACCCCATCGCTCGGCGCGCGTTCGCTTTCGCGACCCGCTCGGGCATCGACTAGATCAGGCCGAGCCGCTCCCGAAGCATCGGCGGGGTCACGCCTTGCCGGCGCAGATCGCCGAGGGTTTCGGTGGTGTCCCGCTTGGCGAACCGACGGCCGTCCGGGCGCAGGATCAGCGGGTGATGGCGATAGACCGGCGTCGGCAGGTCGAGCAGCGCCTGCAGCAGGCGCTGGATGTGCGCCGCCGCGAACAGGTCGGCGCCGCGGATGACGTGGCTGACACCCTGCAAGGCGTCGTCCACCACCACCGCCAGGTGATAGGCGACGCCCAGGTCCTTGCGCGCCAGCACCACGTCCCCCGCCAGTTCTGGCCGGGCGGCGATCTCGCCGCTTTCGCCGGCCGGTCCCGCGCCCTGCTCGACGAAGGTCAGGGCGAACCGGCCGCCCAGAGCGGCCCGCGCCGCGGTCAGCGACAATCGCCAGGCGAACGGCGCTCCTGCGGCGACCAGCCGTTCCTCCTCGGCCAGCGGCGCCGGACCACCGGCGAAGGCGGCGATGACGGCGTCGGGCGCGCGGCCGATGTCTTCCATCACCTCCCGCCGGGTGCGGAAGCAGCGGTAGATCAATCCCCGCGCACGCAACCGCCCAAGGGCGTCGCGGTAGGCCGCGAGATGGTCGGATTGCCTGCGGACGGGCAGCGGCCATTCGGCCCCCAGCCACGCCAGGTCCCGCACTATCGCCGTCTCGAACTCGGCGCGGCAGCGGGTGGCGTCGATGTCCTCGATCCGCAGCAGCATTTCGCCGTCGGCCATCCTGGCGGCGTCGAAGGCGGTGAGCGCGGAGAAGGCGTGGCCCAGGTGCAGGAGGCCGGTGGGCGATGGCGCGAAGCGGGTGACGAACGCCGGGCGACTCACGGGGTCGCGGGGACCCTCTTGTGGCGCGCATAGATGCCGAGGTGATCGAGGACGGCGCGGACGAAGTTCTCCTCGCCGCCGATCGCCGTCTTCAGGCCCTCGAATTCCTTGAAGCCAGCCATCTCGGCGACACCGTGGGCGGCGCACCATGCGGCGATGGTGGCCAGTTCGAGTTCGCGGGAGTCGTCGGGGTCGGCGCCGGCCTCCACCAGGGCGTCGCGGACCTGGCCCCAGCCGCTGTCGGCGTCCTTGGCGTGGTCGCCCATGGTCTCCCGGTCACAGGCCGATTTGTACATGATGCGGTAGAGGGCCGGATTCTCGCGCGCGAAGCAGACATAGGCGACGCCGATCTCCGACAGCGCCTCCCGGGGACCCGGGGCCTTGGCTCGGGCCCTGGAAACCGCCGCGCCGAGTTCCATCCAGCCCTGCTTGGACACCGCGTCGAGCAGTTCGCACTTGTCCTTGAAATGGTGGTACGGCGCCGCCGGGCTGACCCCCGCCTCCCTGGCCACGGCGCGCAGCGAAAGAGCGGTGGGTCCCTCGCGTTCGAGGATGCGTCGGCCGGCCTCGACCAGGGCGCGCGACAGATCGCCGTGGTGATAGGGGCGGGCGAGGGATGCGGCTTCGCTCATCGTGGGTCACCCTAAAATTAAATCCGAGCAATGTAAAGATTGGATGTTGACACCGTTCAGATAGATGCTATCTAAGCACCGTCCAGATCGGGACCGCCCCCGCGCCGAAGGGGTGACAACGAAAAAAGGAACTTCCCAATGACCTACCTCAACATCTCGTCCTTCGGACGTTTCGTCGATCGCACCGTCGCCGTCTTCCTGGTCTCCATCGGCGTCATCGTCGCCGGCGCCACCGCCGTCGCCGGCGTCTGACGGCCCCGTCGCATCGATGATCGGGCCAGAGCTTCGAGAGGGGCGGAATGCATCGCTCCTCTCGAACGCCCGGACCCGGGACGTCGATCCGGAAAAATCCCGATCCGCCCCTCCGCCCACCGC
>DASRLN010000037.1:0-7096 GCA_035648435.1 Caulobacteraceae bacterium | reverse complement strand
CCAGATCGGCCACCGCCCGATCGCCGTCGAGCCTCGCCCGCACGGCCGTCGGCGTCTGGCTGGGCATCACCGAGCCGGTGTCGTAGTCGAGCTTCGGCGGCAGCATGGGGGTCGGCGCGGCCGGCCAGGCGCCGGCGGGGGTCAGGAACAGGGTCTTCTCGCAGGCGCGGCGGCGGACCAGGGCGTCGATGACGATGCGCTCGCCCTCGAAATCGGCCCGGCGCCAGAGTTCCATGGCCAGGGCCGCCTCCAGCATGCGGCCTTCGTTGAGCCGGCGCAGGGTGGCCGAGCGGCGGAAATTCTCGATCCCGATGTTGAAGGCGAACGACACCAGGGCGTCGAACTGGTTCTGATTGAGCGGCGCGTAGGTCCGCTCGTTGACCGCGTGGGCGATGGCGATCAGGTCGTACTGGAGCAGGGCCTCGGCGTCGGCGACATCGACCCTGGCGCCTTCGCGGGCGGTGAGGGTGTGGCCGTAGCCGATCGTCCAGCGGCCGTCGTCCAGCCGCGCGGCGGTGGCGCGATAGCCTTCGAACCGGGTGATCAGGGCGATCGCCGCGCCGGAAATCTGATGCCGTGCTTTCATCGGCCCTCTTGCTTCGAAATGGGACACGGGCGGATCGCGCCCGCCCCGGTTCCGCAAGAACAAGGCCTGGAAAGCGGAATGATGGCGCCGCGCCGCGCCGCATCACCGGCCCGATGTCCTGGTGCGGTCGAGAAGACTCGAACTTCCACGGGTTGCCCCACAGCGACCTCAACGCTGCGCGTCTACCAATTCCGCCACGACCGCTTAAGACGTGAGGCGCGGGGGGTAGCAAATGCCCCCGGCCTTGGGAAGGGCGGAGCCGAAGAGGCGAGCCGATGTCGTTCAAACGCTCCGACGCCGCCGCCGCCGGCTGGGCGGTCTCCGCCGCGCCCGTCGGCTACCCGCAAGCGGTGGCGGCGATGGAGGCGCGGGCGGCGGCGATCGCCGAGGGCCGGGAGGGCGAACTGGTCTGGCTGCTGGAGCATCCGCCGCTCTATACCGCCGGCGTCTCGGCGAGACCCGCCGATCTGCTGATCCCCGATCTGCTGCCTGTGTTCTCCTCGGGACGGGGCGGAAAATACACCTACCACGGCCCCGGACAGCGGGTGGCCTATGTGATGCTCGACCTCAAGGCGCGCGGTCGCGACGCACGGGCGTTCGTGCGGGCGCTGGAGACCTGGATCATCGAGACCCTCGACACCCTCGGGGTTCACGGCGAGGCGCGGCCCGGCCGCGTCGGCGTGTGGGTCGATCGCCCGGCGCCGGGCGGCGAACCCGCCGAGGCGAAGATCGCCGCCATCGGCGTGCGCCTGCGCCGCTGGGTGAGCTTTCACGGCGTCAGCCTCAACGTCGCGCCGGATCTCGCCCACTTCGCCGGCATCGTGCCCTGCGGCCTGGCCGGCTTCGCTGTCACCAGCCTGGCCGATCTCGGCATGGCGACGGCCATGGCGCGCGCCGACGCCGCGCTGCGAGCCGCCTTCGAACGGACCTTCGGCGCGACGGCGGACGAGACGGTCCCCGCTGGCGGCTGAGGGCGCCGCCGGTTGTCTCGCGCCGGGCGCCATGTTTACTAGGCCCCGGCCCGTTTCGCGGGGCCCGCTCGAAGCGAAGCCAAACCCCTTAGTTCATGCGCCTGATCGACCGCTACCTCTTCAGCCAGCTGCTGGGTCCGACGCTGCTGGCCACGGCGGCGCTGTCGGCGGTGGCGGTCCTCAGCCAGAGTCTTTCGGCCCTCGATGTCCTCGTCGATCAGCGCCAGACGGCGTTGATCTTCGCCAAGATCACCCTGCTGGCCATGCCTCAGTTGATCGTGATGATCCTGCCGGTGGCGATCCTGGTGGCGGCGCTGGTGGCCCTCAACCGCCTGCACACCGAGCAGGAGATCGTGATCTGCTTCACCGGCGGCATGAGCCGCTGGCGGGTGATCGCGCCGGCCATCCGCCTGTCGATCCTGGCGGCGCTGGCCAGCTTGGTCCTGACCCTGTGGATCCAGCCGCTGTGCTTTCGCGAACTGCGCGCCACCCTTGAGGCGGTCAGGGCCGATCTCGCCGCCACCCTGGTCAAGCCCGGCCACTTCACCCACCCGGCCCCAGGACTGACGGTCTACGCCAGGTCGGTGGACGACGACGGCGTATTCCACAACCTCTTCGTGGACGTGGACAACGGCCGGGGCCGCGACACCACGATCACGGCGCGCGAGGGGCGCCTGGTCAAGCGTGACGGCGATCCGGTGCTGATCATGCATCACGGCGCCAATCAGGAGTTCTCGGCCGCCGGGGTGCTGAATTTTCTCTCTTTCGACGAGTACGCCTTCGATCTCAAGTCGCTGATGTCCCTGGACCGGAGCGTCCGCTACAAGCTCTCGGATCGCTATCTGCACGAGCTCGTCTTCCCCGACACCCGACTGGACTGGGAGCGGCGCAATCTGCGCAAGCTGACCGCCGAGGCCCACTCCCGCCTGGCCGCCCCGCTCTATGACATCGCCTTCATGGCCATCGCCCTGGCGGCGGTGGTCGGCGGCGCCTTCAGCCGGCAAGGCTACGGCGGGCGGATCGCCGCCGCGGCGGGCGCCGCGGTGGTGGTGCGGACCCTGGGCTTCGGCGTGCAGGCGGCGGCGGCCTCGAACCCGGCCTTCAACCCGCCGCAGTACCTGGTTCCCCTGGCCGCCATGGCGGTCGCCGCCCTGATGGTGTTCGGCCGGCCGATGCGCCGCCCCGCCTTCGGCCGCGGCGGATCACCGGTCCCGGCGCGGGCATGATCCTGGACCGGATGCAGACCTATGTGCTCGGGCGCACCCTGATCGGCCTGGCCGCGGCCCTCACCGTGGTCGGCTCGGTGGTGATCCTGATCGATTTCGTCGAACTCTCCCGCACCGTCGGCGGAAGGGTGGATCTGGGGTTCTTCACCCTGCTCGGCCTGACCCTGCTGAAGTCGCCGGCGGTGATCCTGATCCTCGCCCCGTTCGTCTTCCTGTTCGGGTGCATGGGGGCGTTCGTGTCGATGAACCGGCGAAGCGAGCTGGTGGCCATGCGCGCCGCCGGCGTCTCGGCCTGGCGATTCATCTTCCCGGCCGCCGCCGCCGCCTTCTTCATCGGACTGGCGGCGGTGACCGCGCTCAACCCGGCGGCGTGCTTCCTCACCGGGCGCTTCGAGGATCTGCGCGCCGCGCTCACCGACGCCAGCGGCGGCGACGGCGCCCGCCAGGTCTGGCTGCGCCAGGGCGACGACCGCAACCAGATCGTCATCCACGCCAGGTCCCACGACACCGTCGGCGAGACGGTGCGCCTGCGCGGCGTCTCCCTGTTCATCCAGAGCGTCAACGCCGCCGGCGAGGTCGATTTTTCCCGGCGCATCGAGGCGGCGCAAGCGCGCCTGATGCCCGGGTTCTGGCGCCTCAGCGAAGCGCGCGAAGCCCTGCCCGGGGCCGGTTCGGTGCGCTCCGAGGAACTGGCCATCCCCTCCGCCCTCGACCGCCGCACGGCGATGGAAACCTTCGCCTCCCCCGGCGCCGTCGCCTTCTGGCGTCTGCCGAAGACCGTCCACGAGGCGGAACTGGCCGGCTTTTCGGCCGCCGGCTATCGGCTTCAGCTCGACCAGCTCCTGGCCGTGCCACTGATGTTCTGCGCCATGGCGGTGCTGGCGGCGGCGTTCTCGCTGCGCCTGACCCGCCTGGGCGGTCTGGTCGGCCTGGCGGTGGTCGGCGTGGCCGCCGGCTTCGCGATCTTCTTCTTCAATCAGTTTTGCGGCGCCCTCGGGGCCACGGAGGTGATACCGCCGTTCCTGGCCGCGTCCGCGCCGCCACTGTTGGCGCTTTTGTCGGGCGTCACCTTGCTTTGCTATACCGAAGACGGCTGACTGGCGGTCGCGAGGCGCGCGGGGTTTGAACTTTGAGAGGGCAAGGATGCGCTTGGCGATGACGATCGGCCCGCGCCAGAGAAGCGGAACGATGGCCGCCGCGGCGCTGATCGCGGCCTGTTGGCTGATCGGAACCGGCCCGGCCGGCGCCCAGACCATGCCCAACATCTCCACGCCGCCGCACCGGCCGGCGCCGCCGCCGCCCGACGACGGGCTGGCCGGCGGCGGCTTCTATCTCGAAGCCGACCAGCTGATCTCCGACCAGGCCAACCACCATGTCACCGCCAAGGGCTCGGTCCAGGCCCGCTACCAGGGCCGGGTGCTGCGCACCGACCAGCTCGACTACGATTCGGCCACCGGCGTGGTCGTCGCGCGCGGCCATGTCGAGATCCTCAACGCCGACGGCACGGCTCAGTTCGCCGACGCCATGACTCTCGACAAGGACATGAGCCAGGGCGTCGCCCTGGGATTTTCCACCCGCCTCGACGGCGTCAAGGCGCCGGCGGCCAGGGCCGAGCCGACCGGTCCGGGCGCGGTGGGAATCCGCCCGCCCAGTCCCGACCTCGAGCCCAGCGGCATCAAGATCGCCGCCGCCAGCGCCGTGCGCCAGAGCGACGAGGTCACCGTACTCGACAACGTGGTGTTCACGCCGTGCCGGGTGTGCGCCCAGAACGGCCACGACAAGCCGACCTGGTCGATCCGGGCCAGGCAGGTGATCGAGGACAAGAAGCGCCGGACGCTCAAGTTCAAGCACGCGGTCATCCAGGTCAAGGGCGTGGGGATCCTCTATCTGCCGGCCTTCATCACCGCCGACCCGACGGCGCAACGCAAATCCGGATTCCTGCTGCCACTGGCGTCGATCTCCGGGACCCGCGGGTTCTCCTACGAGCAGCCCTACTACCAGGTGATCTCCTCGTCACAGGACATCACCCTCTCTCCCCAGATCAACAGCAAGGTCAACCCCTTCATCAACATCGACTGGCGGCGGCGCTTCTATTCCGGCGTTGTCGACGTGAGAGCCGGCTATACCTACGAATACGACTTCGACTCCTCGGGCGCCAATGTTCCCGGCAGTGCGATCACCTCGCGCAGCTATATCCTCGCCGCCGGCCTGTTCAATCCCAGCCCGAACTGGCAATGGGGATTCACCGCCGAACGCACCTCCGACCCGCTGCTGTTCCAGAAATACTCGGTTCCGGACGTCTATGAAGACCGCGGCCTCTACGCGGCCGACGATCAGCGGCTGATCTCGCAGCTCTATGCGGTGAGGCAGGACCAGTCGTCCTACCTGTCGGTGGCGGCGATCAGCATCCAGGGCTTGCGGCCGACCGACAGCGATCGCTCCATACCCCTCATCGCGCCGCTCGTCGAAGGGCGGTGGGAAGCACCTTTCGACATCCTCGGGGGCCGGCTGCGGATCGATGGCAGCGCCGTGATCCTCACCCAGCAGGTGTCCTTCGCCGACCCCGCGCTGCCCGGCGTCGATAGCCGCCGGGCGACCCTGGGGATCGACTGGCGGCGCACCTTCACCCTCGCCGACGGCCTGCGCCTGTCACCCTTCCTCCTGGGCCGCGGCGACGTCTATGGCCTGGGCGACCTGCTGGGTCCCGGACCCACCACGGCGACGGTGGCCAGGGGGCTGGGGACGCTGGGCATGGACATCAGCTATCCGCTGATCAAACAGGTCGGGAGCGCCACCTGGATCCTCGAACCCCTGGCCCAGATCGATCTTTCGCCGAACGCCAGGCAGGATCCGCGCATTCCCAACGAGGACAGCATCGATTGGGAACTGGACGAGACCAACCTCTTCGCCGCCAACAGCTCCCCCGGCTTCGACCTCTACGAAAGCGGCGCGAGGCTCAATGTCGGCGGCCGGGCGACGCTGACCCTGGACGACGGACGCGGCGGCAGCTTTCTCGTCGGCCGCAGCCTTTCCACCCGCGACGACCCGGCGATTCCGATCCGCACCGGCCTGGAGACGGCGCTCTCGGACTATGTCGTCGCCGCCGAAGCCACGCCGATCGAGGGCCTGCGCCTGTTCTCCCGCTGGCGGCTGGATTCCTCGAGCTTCAAGGTCAACTACCTGGAGGCCGGCGCCGACTTCAACTACGAGCGCCTGGCCGGATACGTGCGCTATTACCAGGAGGCGCAATCGCCCTCTGGGGTTCCGATCCGCGACCTCGACGTCAGGGGCGAGGTCTACGCCACCAAGCACTGGGGGGTAACGGCGAACCTGATCCGCGACGTCTTGGCGCAGTCCTGGCGTCGCGAGGAGCTGGGCATCGTCTATCGCGACGACTGCATCAAGGCCGAGGTGGTGTTTCGGCGCGACGACACCATCGATCGCACTCTGGGTCCGACCAGTTCCGTGGTCTTCCGCCTAATGCTCGCCACATTCGGCAATTCAGGCTACAGGCGCTGAAACCCGTCGCCCGCCGCCCCCGACGAGGGGAAAGCGCGGGCCGCCGACATATGAGGATCGATACACCGACAATGCGTTCGACTGGTAAATTCGCCGCCGCGCGCGCGGGCGGCGCGGCTTTGTGCGTCATGGTCCTGGCCGCCGGCGGCGCGGCCCCGGCCCAGGTTCCGATTACCTCCGGTCCGCCGCCGGCCCCCGCCGAGGCCGCTCCCGGACCCCCGGCGGACGCCGCCGGGGCCGTTCCGGCGCCGGCCGGTTCGGCGCCCGCCGCCCAGCCCCTTTCCGAAGGCGTGGTGGCGACCGTCAACGACGACATCATCTCCAGCTACGACATCATCCAGCGCATGCGCCTGCTGATCGTCACCGCCGGCATCCAGCCGACCGACGAGAACCTCGCCGAGATCCAGAAGGAGGCGCTGCGGTCGCTGATCGATGAGCACCTGGAGATGCAGGAGCTCAAGCGCGAGGGCAAGGAGCAGAAGTTCGACCTGATCGCCTCCGCCGCCGAGATCGACGACGAGATCGCCGACATCGCGCGCAGCAACAACACCAGCGCCGACCGCCTGCTCGCCAGCCTCGCCGCCCAGGGCGTCGGGGCCAGCACCCTGCGCGACCAGCTGCGCGCCGAGATCAGCTGGCGGGGCTGGGTGCGGGGTCGCTACGGCTCGCGCCTGACCATCGGCGAGGACCAGATCAAGGCCTTCCAGGCCCGCCTGCAGGCCGAGGCCGGCAAGACCCAGTACGAGATCGGCGAGGTGTTCATCGACGCCGCCCGCGCCGGCGGCATGGACGTC
>DASRLN010000036.1:0-17419 GCA_035648435.1 Caulobacteraceae bacterium | reverse complement strand
GCGATAGAAGCCGCGATTGCCCGATTGCCAGGTGCCGCCGTAGATGAACACCGCGATCGGGGCGCCCGGCTGGGCGCGCGGCGGGCGATAGACGTCGAGCTTGCCGCGATCGCCGGGCGCGTAGACGACGCCGTGCTGGCTGGGAATGCCGCCAGGGGCCATCAGGGTCAGGGCCAGGGCGGCCAGGGCACCGCCGAGACTCACGGCGCCACTCCCGCCATATCCCCGGCCATCCGACCCACGCGGCTAGATCCGCACCAACGGCTGAAAGAGGCGGCCGACCCAGTCGCGGGGGATCAAGGGGGCGTCGGCGCAGATCAGGCAGATGCATTCGCCGTCGGCGGTGACCTCGGGGCGATGATCGACGTCGTCGTCGTTCTCGGCGAAATCGCCGCGGCCGTGGGTGACGCCGCGATCGACGTAGGCGCCCTTCAGCACACAGACGAATTCCGAACCGGCGTGGCCATGGCGCGGCACGCTCATGCCGGCGGCGACGCGCAGCAGATAGCTCCGCCGGCGGCCGGGTCCGTGGGTGACCGGCGCGACCCACACCCCCGGCGCGGCCCAGCGGCGGCGCAGGCGGAAGGCGCCCAGGACCTCGGCCGGGACTTCAATCCAGTCATCGACCGCGACGCCGGCCGCCGGCGCCGCGCGGTCGGCGCGCGTCGCCTCCACGGGCCGCTCGACGGCGGCGAGGGCGCGGGCCAGGGCGTCGGGGGCGAGATCGGCGGCCGACAGGGCCTCCAGAAGGGTTCCGCCGAGGGCTTCGGCCAGGGCGGTCTCGCGCCGGCAGTCGGGGCAGGCGGCGAGATGGCTGGCGACCACCAGGGCGGGACCGGTGTCCAGACGTCCGGCGGCGTGAGCGAGAAGGATCAGTTCGGAAGGGTGGTGGCAGGGATTCATGCCGCGTCTCTCAAGGCGATGCGAAGACGCGCCAGGGCCAGGCGCAGGCGTGATTTGACGGTGCCCAGGGGCAATTCCAGGGCGGCGGCGATTTCCGAGTGAGGTTGGTCGGAGAAGAAGGCGTGGCGGATGACCTCGATCTGTTCGACCGGCAGGGCGGCCATAGCGGCGGCGATCCGCGCGCAGTCCTCGGCGCCGGCGACGATGTCGTCGGGATGGGCGGGCGGCGAGGCGGCCTCGGACGGGTCCTCGGGCCGGGCCGGCCGGCCTTCGCGGCGGGCGAGATCGATGCGCAGGTTGCGGGCGATGGTGAAGATCCAGGTCGAGGCGGCGGCGCGCTGCGGATCGAAGGCGGCGGCGCGCCGCCAGACGGTGAGCAGGGCCTCCTGGGCCAGCTCTTCGGCCGCCTCGGGGGCGGCCCCCAGGCGCATCATGTAGCTCTTCACCCGGGGCGCGAAGTGGCCGAACAGGCTGGCGAAGGCGGCCCGGTCGCCACGCTCGGCGATGGCCTCGATCAGGGGGTTGGCGGCGAAGACCGGCGCTCGGGCGGGAGATCTGGCGCCGGTCACGCGGCGCGGCGCCCCAGCCGGATGGCGGAACGAGGGAGTGGACCGGACGTTTTGATCGTGGACGACCGCATGCATGCCCAGACTTACGTTCGTCGCGGCCGACTGGATCACCGCCGCGCCGGGAGCGGAGCGGACTGCGCGGTGATCCGGCCGGCGCGCGGCGGCGTAGAGATAGGCCAGAGCGTGGGGCCGGTTCAACTCCGCGAAAGCCGCCAGGGAAATCCCGCGCCCATGAATGCTCGTTCGTTCACCGCGCCGCTGAAGATCGCGGTGGTCGGTTCCGGCATTTCCGGGATGTCGGCGGCGTGGCTGCTGAGCCAGCTCCACGATGTCACCCTCTACGAGGCGGCCAGCCGGCTGGGCGGGCACAGCGACACGGTCGAGGCCCCGTCGGGAAACACGACCTTGCCGGTGGACATGGGCTTCATCGTCTACAACGAAGCCAACTATCCCAATCTGGTGGCGCTGTTCGATCACCTGGGGGTGGCCACCCAGCCTTCCGACATGAGTTTCGGCGTCAGCCTCGACGGCGGGCGGCTGGAATATGGCGGCGCCGACCTCGGCACGCTGTTCGCCCAGTGGAGCAATCTGGCGCGGCCGAGATTCTGGTCGATGCTGGGCGACCTGGTGCGCTTCTATCGCGAGGCTCCCGCCCACGCCTGCGCCCTCGACGCCAAGGCGACCACCCTCGGCGACTACCTCGACGCCCAGGGCTACGGCCGCGCCTTCCAGGACGACCATCTGCTGCCGCAGGCGGCGGCGATCTGGTCGACCACCACCAAGGGCATGCGCGACTATCCGGCCGCCGCCTTCATCCGCTTCTGCGAGAACCACGGCCTGCTGAAGATCATGAACCGGCCGTTGTGGCGCACGGTGTCGGGGGGCAGCCGGCGATACGTCGAAAAGCTCACCGCCGTCCATGCCGACTGGGTGCGCCTGGGCGCGGCGGTGACCTCGCTGACGACGACGCCGGCGGGAGTGGTAGTGCGCGACCGATCCGGCCACGCCGAACGGTACGATCAGGTGGTGGTGGCGACCCACGCCGACCGGGGGCTGGCCCTGCTGGAGGCGCCCTCGGCGCGCCAACGGGCGCTGCTGGGCGCCTTTGCCTACAGCCGCAACCATGCCGTTCTGCACACCGACGAAACCCTCATGCCCCGCCGGCGCAGGACGTGGTCGGCGTGGAACTACGTCGGTCGCAGCGGACCTGGGGGCGACCAGGAACTCTGCGTCACCTATTGGATGAACCGGTTGCAGGACCTGCCACCGGAGTCGAACCTGTTCGTGACGCTCAATCCGGCCGCGGCCCCGGCGCCGGCCAGCGTGATCCGCGACGAGGTCTATGAACATCCGCTGTTCGACGCCGGGGCGATGCGGGCGCAGAAGGAACTCTGGAGCCTGCAGGGCGAGGGCGGCGTGTGGTGGTGCGGATCCTACTTCGGGGCCGGCTTCCACGAGGACGGACTTCAGGCGGGCCTGGCGGTGGCCGAGGCGCTGGGTGGCGTCCGGCGTCCCTGGACGGTCGCGGCCGAGTCGGGACGCATCCATCTGGGACCGGCCCCGGAGATGGCCGGCGTCCTGGAGGACGCGGCGTGACCGCTGGGGCCGCCTCGGCGATCTATGCCGGCGCGGTGATCCATCGGCGGTTCACGCCGAGGCGCCACCGGCTGCGCTACCGGATGTTCCAGACCCTTCTGGACCTCGATGAGCTCCCCGGTCTCGCCGGCGGCTCGCGGCTGTTCTCGCACGACCGCTTCAATCTGTTCAGTTTCCACGATCGCGACCACGGGGACGGGCGTGGCTCGCTGAAATCGTGGGTCATCGAGACTGTGGCCCGGGCCGGGATCGCCATCCCCGACGGCGGCGTCCAGCTGCTGTGCATGCCAAGGCTCCTGGGCCACGTATTCAATCCCCTGAGCGTCTATTTCTGCCGGCGGTCGGACGGCTCGCTGGCGGCGATGATCTACGAGGTCAACAACACCTTCGGCCAGCGGCACAGCTATCTGATCCCGGTCGAGGGGGCGGCCAATGGCGAGATCCGTCAGTCGTGCGCCAAGGCGCTGCACGTTTCGCCATTCATGGACATGGCGATGACCTACGACTTTACGATCACGCCCCCCGGCGAGAGGCTGGCGACAGCCATCCGGGGGCGCGGGCTGGACGGCGCGGCGATCCTCGCCGCCAGCTTCGCCGGCCGGCGCCGGGAACTGACCGACGGCGCCCTGCTGCGGGTTTTCTTCGAATTTCCCCTGCTGACGCTCAAGGTGGTGGCCGCGATCCACTTCGAAGCTTTGAAGCTGTTGTTGAAGGGCCTGCGGCTCAAACCCGTCCCGCCGGCCCCGGCGACGGCGGTGAGCGTGGCGCCCGCCTCTTGATGACGATCTGAGGTCGGTGGCCGAAACGCCGTCGCCGGGTCCGATCCGCCGCGCCCCGCTCGCGTTGGCGAGGGACTTCCCCTATAGGGCGCCTCTGATGCGCATCCTGCTGGCAACAGACGCCTGGGAGCCCCAGGTCAACGGGGTGGTGCGCACGCTCACCCGGGTGGTCGCCGAGTTGCGCGAGATGGGCGACGACGTCGAGGTGATCAGCCCCGATCAATTTCCGACCTTCCCGCTGCCGACCTATCCCGAGATCAAGCTGGCGGTCGGCGCCTACGAGAAGGTCCAGCAGAGGTTCAAGAGCTTCGAGCCGGAAGCCATCCACATCGCCACCGAGGGACCGATCGGCTTGGCGGCGCGGCGGACCTGCCTGGAGTGGAAGCTGCCGTTCACCACCAGCTATCACACCCGGTTTCCGGAATACGTCTCGGCGCGGCTGCCGCTGCCGCTGGCGGCGGGCTACGCCTACATGCGCTGGTTTCACCGGCCGTCGGGACGGCTGATGGTGGCCACCGCGACCATGCGCGAGGAACTCGAGCGCCACGGCTTCCGCAATATTTCGCAATGGACGCGGGGGGTCGATACCGAGATGTTCCATCCCCGGCGCGACGGCGAGCCGGACGTGTTCGCCGGTCTCGCCCGGCCGATCTGGCTGAATGTCGGCCGGGTGGCGGTTGAGAAGAACATCGAGGCTTTCGTCAGCCTGCGCCTGCCCGGGACCAAGGCGGTGGTCGGCGACGGCCCGCAGCGAGAGGAACTTGCGGCGAGATACCCCGAGGTGGCTTTCACCGGAGCCAGGTTCGGGGAGGAACTTGCCGCCGCCTACGCCTGCGCCGACGTGTTCGTGTTCCCCTCGCTGACCGACACCTTCGGCCTGGTGATCCTGGAGGCCTGGGCGGCGGGATTGCCGGTGGCGGCGTTTTCCGCCCCGGGGCCGGCGGATCTGATCCCCGGCACCGGGGCCGGAGTGCTGGCCCCCGGCCAGAGCGAGGGCCTTGGCGAGGCCTGTCTCGAGGCTCTGTCCATCGACCGGGCCAGGGTGCGCGCGCTGGCCGAACAATTCTCGTGGCGGTCGTGCGCGGAGGAGTTCCGCCGGCACCTGCAGCCCTATCCGGAACCGGAGAAGAGCCGCTTCTGGCGCCGACTTCGCCGACTGGCGCGGCTGCGCCGGCGACGGCCGGCCCCGGAACAGAGGGCCTGAGGCCGCGGGCCGAAGGCGCGGGCGAAGACTTCGCCGTCGGCCCGGCGCACCGCCTCCGGCCCCGACCGGTTGGAGAACCATCCGAGGTCGGATCTCCCGGATTTCATGGCCCCGACGAGCAGGCCGGGGTTGCTGGAGAAATAGGGTCTCACGGCGAGGCGGCGGGTCCAGCTTGGCCGCGCGTCCAGGGCGGGGCCTTTTGTTCTTTACATCGGGGGTCTTGTTGCCTATTTCGCACCGCTCCGGCGGACCCGATGTCCATCTCTCGAGCGCTGCTAACGCCGGCCTGGGTTAACAACTAACAGGGGGTTACGTGAATTGCCCACGTACCATACGCCCCTGGACCTGGTCCGTGAGCGGTCGCCGGAACGTCCTGTCGCACTCGTGCGTCCGGACGCCCTGGCCGTAGCGGCGCGCTGGTTCAGGACCAACTTCACGGGTGACGTGCTCTACGCGGTGAAGGCGAACCCTTCGCCGTGGGTGATCCGCGCCCTGAACGCGGCCGGTATCGCCGCCTTCGATGTCGCCTCGATCCCCGAGATTGAGCTGGTGGCCGAGCATGCGCCGGACGCACGCGTCGCCTTCATGCACCCGGTGAAGAACCGGGCGGCGATCGCGACCGCCTATTTCGATCATGGCGTCCGCACCTTCGCGCTCGACACCCACGAGGAACTGGCCAAGATCCAGGAGGCGACCGGCGGCGCGGCCGATCTGAACCTGATCGTCCGCCTCGGCGTCGAGACGGCCGGCGCGGCCTATGCCCTGGCCGGCAAGTTCGGCGTCGGCGCTCATGACGCCCCGGCCCTGCTGCTGGCGACCCGACGCGCGACCCAGGACCTGATGGGCGTCTCCTTCCACGTCGGCAGCCAGTGCATGCGGCCTTCGGCCTTCCAGGCGGCCATGGCCCAGGCGTCCCGCGCCCTGGTCCGCGCCGCCGTGTTCGCCGACGTGGTCGATGTCGGCGGCGGTTTTCCTTCGATCTATCCGGGCATGGCGCCGCCGGACCTTTCCGAATACGTCGCGGCGATCGATCGGGGGTTCTCGGAGATGATGGTCCACGAGACCACCGAACTGTGGTGTGAGCCGGGCCGCGCGCTGGTGGCCGAGGGCGCCTCGCTGCTGACCCGGGTCGAGCTGCGCAAGGGCGACGCGCTGTATCTCAACGACGGCGCCTATGGCTCGCTGTTCGACGCCGCTCACAGCAAGTGGCCGTTCCCGGCCAGACTGGTGCGGGCGGACGGCGAAAGCTCGACCGTGCTGAGGCCGTTTCGTTTCTTCGGCCCCACCTGCGATTCCATCGATCACATGCCGGGACCGTTCTGGCTGCCCGAGGACGCGCGAGAGGGCGACCATGTGGAGATCGGCATGTCGGGAGCCTATGGCGTGGCCATGACCACCCGTTTCAACGGCTTCGGCGAGGTCGAGATGGCGCGGGTCGGCGACGCCCCGATGGCCTCGATGTATGGCCTCGCGCCGCGCTCGATCCCGGCTCTCCGGCCCGAGGGGGAGACGGTGGTGCGGCTGTCGCGGGCGCGGGGCAGGAGGCGCAAGAGGCGATGAACGCTCCCGCACCCAATACCAAGGCCGAGCTGCTGTCGGCGACGGTGGAGCACGTCGATATCACTTCGTACGACGCGCGTCCGGTGATCGACGCCATGCGCAAGATGAGCTTCACCTCGCGCGATACGGCCAGGGCGGCGGACATCCTTTCCATGGCCATCGTGGATCCGGCCTGCTCGGTGTGGGTCACGCTTGCCGGCTCGACCAGCGCCGGGGGCTGCATGCACGTCTATCGCGACATGCTGAAATACGGCATGGCCGACGTGATCGTGGCCACCGGGGCTTCGATCATCGACATGGATTTCTTCGAGGCCCTCGGCTTTCGCCACTATCAGGCCCAGGGCGGGGTCGATGACCGCGATCTGCGCGCCCTCTACATCGACCGCATTTACGATACCTACATCGACGAGGAGGAACTCCAGGCCTGCGACCACGCGATCCTGGAGATCGCCAACGCCCTGGAACCCAGGCCCTACTCCTCCCGGGAGTTCATCCACGAGATCGGCCGGTGGCTGGCCGCCGGCCATGCCCGCAAGAGCGCCAGCCTGATCCAGACCGCCTACGAGGAGGGCTGCCCGATCTTCTGCCCGGCGTTCACCGACAGCTCGGCCGGCTTTGGACTGGTCAAGCACCAGGTCGAGCGGATCAGGTGCAAGCAGCCCTATGTCACCATCGATTCGGTGGCCGACTTTCGCGAACTGACCGACATCAAGATCGCCGCCGGGACCACCGGTCTGTTCATGGTCGGCGGCGGCGTGCCCAAGAACTTCGCCCAGGACACCGTGGTCTGCGCCGAGATCCTCGGCGTCCCCGCCGAAATGCACAAATACGCCGTCCAGATCACCGTCGCCGACGTCCGCGACGGGGCCTGCTCGTCCTCGACGCTCAAGGAAGCGTGTTCCTGGGGCAAGGTCGATGTCACCTGGGAACAGATGGTGTTCGCCGAGGCGACGACGGTCGTCCCGCTCATCGTCTCCGACGCCTGGCACCGGGGCGGGTGGAAGAGCCGCGAGAAGCGGCGGTTCGCGCGGTTGTTCGAAGGCGAAGGACGCTAGGTAGACGCGGCTATGATCGGCCGTTCGACCTTTGAAACCCTTGGCTGGCCTTTTCGTCAGCAGCGAACGCGAAATACCGCCTTTGGGAGGTCTACCTCGGCTATTGCGCCATCATCGATCGCCGATTGGGTTAAGCGTCGTATCCAGCTTTCGGCGCTGATCGGACCTATCTCAGGGTTCACCGGAGCGAGACCGGCGACCTCCTGCGTCCACTGGATCTCACCATCCAAGATCAAATCTACCGCGTACATCGGATTTCCCAAGCTGATTCGAGCCGGCTGGAGTCTACCATGAGGACCGTGCGGCAACAGCCTATCAAATCGACGCCGGTGCAGAGTGGCCTTCAGGTTTCGGGTCCCGGCAAATTCGCGAGGCACCAGGTCTGACCACCCCTCATGGCGGAGGCGAACTCCGTGAGCAGGGAAATGATCGTCGCAGAGCAACAAAGACGAGGTCGTCGGCTCTCATGTGCGCTATCTCGACATGGTTCGCGATGTAATCCACGACGATGCCCTTCATGGATGACGGCGACAGCCCTTCCGGCATACACAACGCCCACTCATCGGATTTCCATCCGGGCTCCAGGGCATCCTCTTTGTGGAAGGAATGTCCGTCCGCAGCTCCCGACACATACCCGAGGCAGTAGGCTTCATTGGCGGCGTCCGGTCGCGGGCCGGTGGTGGTGCAAAGCTTCAGCAGCCGTTCACCGGTCATGGTAAACACTTCAGACTGAGCGAGGCCGGCGATTGGCGAAACGCTTCATCGCGGCCTGGAGCTCCTTGGCCGGGGAGCGGTCCTGGGCCATTTCCGGTTCGTTGGCGCGGTAGGCGGCGGACACGAAGTAGACCAGGGATCGGTGCATCTCGGCGATGATCGCGTCCAGACGGCGGCGGTATTGCGCCTCGACGCCGCAATTGGGGTGGACCGGGCGGAGGGTGACGGGCTTGGCCATCACCCCTCAGTCGTTGCCCTCGTCATCATCGGCCGGGGCGATCGGGATGTCGGCGAGGGTGCGACCATCCATGAAGGAGATGCCGTCGTAGAACTCGCGGAGCCGCGCCCACTGCCGGGCCTGACGCTCTGGCGTGTCTGGCTCGGCCTTTGGCGTGTCTGGCTCGGCCTTTGGCGTCTCACTCATCAATCAGTCTCCAAGCGTCGAATATCGTCGGGTCGATGTAGCTTGAAAGCGCTATCGCCCGCGTATTTCCCAGTTGGGAAGATACCGCATCACCCACCAAATTGATAGCCTTGCGACGGGCCTTTTCGTCCCCAGGAATCGGCATTCTGTTAACCATTTCAGTGGCCATCGAGTTCGCCTTCAGGGTCCGGAGGTCCTTCGACTTGTATTCCCCGCCGCAGATCGATTTGACGAACGCGAGCGCCTTGGTTTCGTTGGTGTTGAAGAGGCGCTCGCCATCCCCATCCGTTCTCTCGCCGATGAACCTGGCCAAAACCGGATCGACGTGTGAGCCGGTGATGGTTACCCCCTCCTTGGCGCCGAAACTGTAGTGTGCGAAAGCGAGCGCCGCCAGACCTGCGAGTGCCCTGATCACAGGTCGCGCCTCCTGAACCTGGAAGTGGTCAGCGGGATTCCAATTCACGCCGCGCTCGTCCGCGCGCGCGTCATATCGCCTCGGCCGGCGAGGATACCGGCTATGGAGATGTCCTCGTCCAGGGCCTCCCAATGAAGGCCGCTGGGGCTGATTCGGACCTGATCGCGCTCGGCTGGAGAGCCGTGGAGGAGCCGGGGATACCAAGCCATGGGCACGCCGATCGTGCGTCCGTCGTCGAGACTGACCCACATGGAGTGATCGTCGAAACGAACGGACATGGCCCTAGCGGAAGTGGTCATCCCAGGCTCTCTCGATCTCATCGCGATGATCCTCGACCGTTTCCAACAGCCTCGCCAGGACCCTGGCGTCGAAGCCCCGATTGTAGGCCACGGAGACAGACGGAAAAAGCCAGAACTTGGCATCCGCATCGTCCTTGAACACGTGGATGTGGGCAGGCTCAAGAGGTCGGCCCTCATCGGAATAGAAGTGGAAGCGACAGCCGCGATCGCGGAAAACCACGGGCATTTCAGATCTCTCGATCTCGGTGGGTGACACAGCTCGTTGAAATTGATCGCCGAGATCGCTTTCCGCGACAAGCCTCCGACGTCTATGTCAACGCGGGTCTCTCAGGCATTGCACGCCTTGTTCCATTCTTGTTGGAGAAGCCCGTGAACGATCAGATCGGCGTCGAGGTGTGGCGCGGGGGGGTCAACATCTGGGAGTGCGACGAGATGGGGCATATGAATGTGCGCTTCTACGTCGCCAGAGCCATGGAGGGGCTTGTGGGTCTCGCCGGCGCCCTGGGGCTGGAGGACGGGTTCCGACCGAACGCCCAGGCGACTCTGCTGCCGAGGGACCAGCACATCCGCTTCCTGCGCGAGGTCCGGCCTCGGGCCGCGCTGCACATGACCGCCGGAGTGGTGGAGATCGGCGAGGACGAGGCCCGCGTGCTGCAGCTCCTCATCCACTCGGACAGCGGCGAGATCGCGGCCGCCTTCCAGACCGTCGTCGCGCACGTGACGGCGGCCGAGGCGCGCGCCTTCCCATGGTCGGAACGCACCCGCGCCCTGGCGTCGTCGTTGACCGTCGCGATCCCCCCGGCCGCGTCGCCGCGCAGCCTGACCGTGGATCGCATCGACAGCACCGTCGCCAGCGTGGCGGAGGCCGATCGCCTTGGTCTCATCCGCTTGGCGGCCGGCGCGATCGGCGTCCAGGATTGCGATGTCTTCGGCCGGATGCGGCCCGAGCTGTTCATCGGCCGGGTTTCGGACGGCATTCCGCGCTTGGCCAGCGTCTTCCGCGGAGACGCCGTCGCCGGCGCCGCCGAACAGCCGGCCAGGCTCGGTGGCGCGGTGCTGGAGCATCGCCTGCTTCATTGGGCCTGGCCGCGCGCGGGCGACCGGTTCGAGATTCGCTCGGGATTGGCTGGCGTCGATGCCCGGACCCAGCGGATGGCGCACTGGATGCTGGACCCGGCGACCGGCGGCGCGTGGGGGACCTCGCAGGCCGTGGCCATCGCGCTCGACCTGGACGCCCGAAAGATCGTCCCGATCGGCCCAGAGGCCCAGGCGCGGATCGCGGCCCGGATCACGCCCGGGCTCACGCTTTGATCCGTCAGCGCTTCTCGACCGGGGCCTGACCGGTGGCGAGCTGGATGAGGGCGGCGATGCGGTCGGTGGAATCGGCGGCCTGGCCGAGCATCTGCAGCGGCGCGGCGCCGGGTCGCACGGCGGCGACGACCTGGTTGGCGGCGTTCTGGGCCATGGCCACGGCGGCGTGCTGGGCGGCGGCGAACTTGGCGCCGGCGGCGGCGTAGGCGTCCTGATAGATGAAGCCGTAGGTCGGATAGACGGTGGTCCCGAGGTCGCGGGCCGGATCGTACCAGACCTTGACCTGGCTCCAGTCGCCGCCCGGCGAGACATCGATCACGGTGACGTTCTGTTCGACCTGGCCCCGGGTCCCTTCGATGATCGACCAGTTGGCGTGGGTGATCTGGATCACCCGGTCGGTGAGCACCTGGCTGACCACGGCGACGTGGCCCAGACGCATCCGGCCGGTCGGCTTGAAGCACAGCACCGCGCCGGCCTTGGGGGTGAATCCGGTCTGATAGCGACCGGCGGCCTGCTGCCACCAGGTATGGGCGTCACCGAAAATCTGGATGCCGGACATCAGCCGGGCGAAGGGCACGCATTGCCAGTAGTCCTCGGCGGAGGCGGCGGCCGGGCTCAGGCACACGAGCATGGCGGCGGCCAGGGAACCGATCACGGTTCGCATCCGTTGTGGCATTAAGGAGTACTCCCCCGATCAACTGGTCCTGGGATATCGTTGACGTGTGTTAATGAAAAGAGTCTTTATGTCGCGGGCACGGTAGCAATTTCGTGACCGCTGGGTCCTGCGGCCCATAGTCTCATGCGCGATCGGGCGGGTTTTTCGATCAGTTCGTGAACGGCGGTCGCCAGGATCGGCAAGCAGACCACGAAGATTATCCAGGCCGCCCACGGGAGTTTCTTGGACGGCAGCTCAAGGACTCGGACGGCTATATTGACGAAGACAAGCTGCCATGGCGCGCAGATCATGTACATCGCGAAGCTGATCTCACCGAGATAAACCAACGCCGGGGCCGATCCAAAGCTTCCGCCGGCCCGGGACAGCGCCGCCAGCGATAAGATCAGGCCACCGAAGCAACCGACCGTGGCCCAGTCGGGGGCGGCGAACTGCCCGCACGCGAACACGGCGGCGCCGAAAAGCCAGGCGCCGGCGGCGGCCTTGCGGCGATCCGTCGCGCCGGCGCGCCATACCAGCCAGGCCGCGCAGCCGAGCGCGAAGCAGGGGACGATTCGCAGCGCGCCCCAGGCGATGGTCGCCTCGGTGAGCGGAAAGCCGGCCACGGCGGGGAATCCGAGGTAGAGGGCGAGGACGAGGCCGAGGGCGCCGGCGTAGGCCAGCCGAGGTCGCGCGCGAAGCCGCAAGGCCAGCCACGCGAAGATCGGGAAGCCGAGATAGGCGAACCATTCGGCCGAGATCGACCACGAGGGGTGATTCCAGCCCGACACCGGGGCCAGACCCCAGGCCTGGACCATCAGCAGGTTGGCCGGCAGGGCGCGCCAGGAAAGGATGTTGGGATCGACCGCCAGTCCGGCGGAAAGGGCCGCCCCCGCCAGCAGGCCGACACCGGTCAGGGTCGCCAGATGCAGCGGATAGACCCGAGCCAGCCGGTTCCAGAGGAAGCCGCGGTAGCTGAACCGCCCCGCCTCGGCGGCCGGCAGATAGACGTGACAGAGGATGAAGCCGGAGAGGACGAAGAAGAGTTCGACACCGAGATAACCCTTCTGAACCAGCCGAGGCGTCGAGGCCGCGGCGAGGCTGGGCCAGTAGAGATAGACCACCACCCACGCCGCCGCGAAGAACCTCAGGCTGGTAAGGGGTTTGATGTTCGCCTTGTCGGGCATGGCCGATGATCCCGCGCGGGCGTCGTTTCGGCCCCGATCGCTGGTCGCCGCGGTGCAAGTCCGGCGCCAGCCCCGGCGGCCGGCGGCGGCTCACAGAAAGCTGTACGGGTCGATGTCGAGCACCAGGCGGATCTGGGACGGCGGCCTGGCCCGCGCGCGCCAGGCGGCGAGGAAACCCTGGAGATCCACCGACCTCTCGGCGCGAACCAGGAACCGCTTGCGCCGTCGCCCCCGCACCAGGGAAAACGGCGCGTCGGCCGGCCCAAACACATCGACACCCTCGGCGTTGGGGGTCGCGGTCGCGAAACGCCGGAGATAGTCCTCCAGGATCGGCCCGTCGGGTCCGGAAACGATCACGGCCGCGAGCCGGGTGAACGGCGGCAGGCCGGCGGCCTCGCGCTCGCTCATCTCGACGGCGATGAAGGCGTCTCGGTCGCCCGCGCTCAGCGCCTGCATCACCGGATGATCGGGCGCCCAGGTCTGGATCAGGGCGCGGCCCCGGGCTTCGCGTCGCCCAGCGCGGCCGGAGACCTGGGTGATCAGCTGAAAGGTCCGTTCGGCGGCGCGCAGATCGCCGCCGCGAAGACCGAGATCGGCGTCGATCACGCCGACCAGGGTCAACCCTGGAAAGTCGTGACCCTTGGCGGCCGACTGGGTGGCGACCAGAACGTCGTAGACGCCCGCCGCCATGTCCGCGATCAGCGCCCGCGCCGCCGCCGCGTCGAGCGTGGTGTCGGAGGAGAGCACCGCCAGCCGCGCATCGGGAAACAGCAGGCGGGCTTCCTCCTCGATGCGCTCGACGCCAGGGCCGATCGAAACCAGGCTGTCCCGCGCGCCGCAGTACGGGCAGCACTCCGGCTTGGCCATCGAAAAGCCCGTCAGATGACAGATCAGCCGCCCGCTGTAGCGATGCTCGACCAGCCAGGAATCGGTGTCCGGCGCCTTTAGCCGCTCGCCGCAGGCGCGGCACAGGACCAGCGGCGCGTAGCCTCGCCGATTGAGAAACAGCAGAACCTGTTCCCCGCGGGCCAGGGTCTCGGCCATGGCTTCGGCCAGGGCCGGCGAGATCCATCGGCCGGGGGGCGGCGGATGTTCCCGCAGGTCGATCAGTTCGACGTCCGGCATGCCGGCGCCGCCGTGCCGGTCGGCCAGGCGCAGCCAACGGTAACGGCCTCCTTGAGCATTCCACAAGGTTTCGAGAGATGGCGTGGCCGAGGCCAGAATGATCGCGCAGTCCTCGATCTTGGCCCGCGCCACGGCCATGTCGCGGGCCTGGTAGACCAGGCCGTCCTCCTGCTTGTAGGCGCCGTCGTGTTCCTCATCGACGACGATCAGGGCCAGGTCCGAAAACGGCAGGAACAGCGCCGAGCGGGCCCCCACCACGATGCGCGCCTCGCCAGCGGCGACCTGTTCCCAGGTTCGCCGGCGCCGGGGCGGGGAGACGCCGGAGTGCCATTCGGCCGGCGCCGCCCCGAAACGCGCCGCGAAGCGATCGATCACCGCCTGGGTCAAGGCGATCTCGGGGAGCAGCACCAGCACCTGGGCGCGGGGGTGAAGGGACAGGGCGCGCGCCGCCGCCTCCATATAGACCTCGGTCTTGCCGGATCCGGTGACCCCGTCCAGCAGGGCGGTGGCGAACGACGATTCTTCGACCATCGCGCGGAGCGTCTTGGCGGCCGCGGCCTGGCTCGGGCTAAGCCGCGCCCCCGGCCTTTGGGGGTCGGGACGAGCGATGGAGGACACCGGCTCGATTGGAGCGGCGATAAGGGCGCCGTCGGCCAGAAGCGCCTTGATTACGCCCGAAGACACCCGCGCCGCCCGCGCCAGATCGGACGCCGTGATCGCGCCGCACGCCGCCGCGAGGACCCGATCCCGGGCGGGTGTCGAGCGCGCCGGCGCGGCGCCGGAGGCCGCCAGACCGGCGCGTGCGCGAGGTCTCGGCGCGCGCAGGCCGCGCAGGGCCATGGCCAATGGCTGGCCCGACTGATCCACGGCGTATCGCGACGCCCACTGAACGAATTCCAGCGTCCGGGGCGGCAAAGACGGTGCGTCGAGACGTCCCGCCACCTCCTTGAGGGGCCGATTGCCGCCCGATCCATCGCGGATGGCCACCACCACCCCGGTCATGGTCCGCGGACCCAGCGGCGCGGCCACCAGGTCGCCGATGGCCAGTTCCATGCCCGCCGGCTCGGAATAGTCGAAAGGCTCGGGCAGAGGGGCCGGCATCAGGATCGAGATGATGCGGGGGACGGGGGCCATGAGACGGTCATTGCCGAGAATCGACCCCTCGTCGAGGCCGGCTATTCAAGCCGCGTTAACCGCGAGGGGATCAACGTCGCGCGGGATTGTCGGCGGGATGGGGGAAACGCCTTGCGGGACGGTGGACGGGCGGCGGCGCGCGAAGAGATCATGGCCCTCGATGGCGTAAAGGCTTTCGTCCTCGCCAACCCCGGCGTCGTCCGCGACGATCCGGCGGTGCTGAGCGAACTCGGCCTGCGGCTCGACGCGGCGAACATCATCGATTTCGGTCCGGTGGCGCTTTCCCGGATGACGGCGGCTCGCCAGCGCGAGTTCGTTGAACGCAGCCGCCTGGAGGCCATCGCGGAGGCGAACCACGCCGCCCAGGCGCAGACCCACGCCGCCGCGCTCGATCTCGTCGGCGCAATCGATCTCGCCGATCTCGCCGCCAGGATCGCCGGGGCCGCGCGGAGGCGGTTCGACCTCGCCGGCGGGGTGCTGGCCCTGGAAGGCCCCGGGGCCGTTCCGGCCGGATGGACCGCGCTGGCGAAAGGTCAGGTCGATCTGATTCTCGGAGCCCGACGCCGAACGCGGCTGGGTCACTCGCCCACCGCGCGGGGCCTGTTCCGGCGCGAGGCCGGGGCCGTCGCCAGCGTCGCGCTGCTTCGGCTCGGCGTCTGGAAACCAAAGCGCGCCGGCGTTCTGGCGCTCGGCGCGACCGACCCCGACGCCTTCACCGCCGACATGGGAACCGAACTGCTCACATTCCTCGCCAGGATCATCGAGCGGACGGCGGAGCGCTGGCCGGCCCCGTGACCAGCTGGCAGGCTCTCGGCCTATGGCTCGAGCACATGGCCAACGAACGCCGGGCAAGCAAACGCACATTGGAGGCGTATCGAGCCTGCGTCACCGCCTACCTCCGGTTTCTCGAAATCCACCGGGGCGAACGCCTGCATCTTGCCGGCCTGGGCACGGTCACCGCCGCCGAACTTCGGGCCTATCTCGCCTCCCGGCGGGCGGGCGACCACCCGCTGGCGCCCCGGTCGCTATCGCAGGCGCTGTCGGCGATCCGCGCGTTTCACCGATTCCTCGATCGCCGGCTCGCCACGGCCAATGCGGCGCCGGACCTGGTGCGTGGACCACGCGTCGTCGCCGGCGCGCCGCGCCCGGTGTCGGAAGATCAGGCGCGCGGCTTGATCTGGGAGGCGGCGACCGACGAAAACAAGACGCCGTGGGCCGCCGCGCGCGACGCCGCCGTGCTCACGCTTCTTTATGGTTGCGGACTGCGGATATCCGAGGCCCTGGCCCTCAAGCGATCGGACGCCCCGTTCCCGACCACCCTGCGCATCCTAGGCAAGGGCGGCAAGACGCGGCTGTCGCCGGTGCTGCCGGCCGTGCGCGAAGCGACCGACGCCTACCTCGCGGCGGCGCCGTTCGCGATGTCTCCCGAGGCGCCGCTGTTTCGGGCCGCTCGAGGCGGGCCGCTGCGGCCCCGCCACGTCCAGGCCATGGTCCAGTCCCTGCGCGGCCGACTGGGACTCCCCGAGCGCGCCACGCCGCACGCCCTGCGCCATTCCTTCGCCACCCATCTCCTGGGAGCGGGCGCGGATTTGCGGTCGATCCAGGAACTGCTCGGCCACGCCTCGCTGTCCACCACCCAGCGCTACACCGCCGTGGACGCCGCTGGCCTGCTGAGCGCCTATGGCAAGGCGCATCCGCGCGCCTGAGAGGGTGACTACGCCTGCATCGCCCAGCCCTCCACCGCCATGGCCGCCTGTCGCAGGGCCTCCGATCGCGTGGGGTGGGGGTGGCAGGTCCGGGCGACGTCCTCCGACGAGGCCGAGAATTCCATGGCCACGCAGTATTCGCCGATCATCTCGCCGACGTCCGGACCGATCATGTGCACGCCCAGGACCCGATCGGTCGTGGCATCCGCCAGCACCTTCACGAAGCCCTCGGCCTCGTGATTGAGCTTGGCTCGGGAATTGGCGCTGAAAGGGAACTTGCCGATTCTGTAGGCCACGCCGGCGGCCTTCAGTTCCTCCTCGGTCCTGCCGACGCTGGCGACTTCCGGATGGGTGTAGATCACATTCGGGATCACGTCGTAGTTCACATGGCCGGAGCGCCCGGCGATGGTCTCGATGCAGGCGACCGCTTCGTCCTCGGCCTTGTGGGCCAGCATCGGTCCATGGGTGACATCGCCAATGGCGTAGACGCCGGCCACGCTGGTGGCGAAATGCTTGGTCTCGATGAAGCCCCGCGCGTCGGTCCTGACGTCGATGTCTTCCAGGCCGAGCCCTTCGGTGAACGGACGCCGGCCGATGGCCAGCAACACGCGCTCGGCGGTCAATGTCTCCTTCTCGCCTCCGGCCGCCGGCTCGACGGTGACGGTCACCTGGTCCTTGCCGGCCGCCGCGCCGGCGACCCGGCTCGAAAGTCGAAAGGCGATCCCCTGCTTCGTCAGCGAACGTTGCAGAGCCTTGGCGATCTCGGTGTCCACCCCCGGAGTGATG
>DASRLN010000035.1:0-9038 GCA_035648435.1 Caulobacteraceae bacterium | reverse complement strand
GAGATCATCGTGCCGGACGTCGAGATCCGCCAGCCGGGCGACGTCCTCGCCGCCCATCGGATCGCGATCGGCGACGGGGGGGGCGATCGCCTCGACGGAATCCTGGTCGCGATCGCCGTCGCGCTCGTCCCGCGCCAACAGCGGATTGCGCTCCAGTTCACCCTCGACGTAGGACTCGAGATCGACCGCCGAGAGCTGCAGCAGCTTGATGGCCTGCTGAAGTTGCGGGGTGATGACAAGGCTCTGGCCTTGCCTGAACTCCAGTCGCTGCGCGAGCGCCAAAGCGCGCCCTCCTCAATTGGGTTATAGTCTCGAACCCCGTTGATAGCGGCTGACCGGTTCCGATCGGTTAACGGCGGCGCATTTTGGTCGGTGAGAGGCCGGCGGCTGTCTCTAGTCGAAGCGGTCGCCGAGATAGACCCGGCGCACTTCGGGGTTGGCGAGTATCTCGGCGGGAGCACCTTCGAACAGGACCTCGCCGGCGTGGATGATCGAGGCGCGATCGATGATGTCGAGGGTTTCTCGCACGTTGTGGTCGGTGATCAGTATGCCGATGCCGCGGCCACGCAGATAGCCGATGACCTCGCGGATGTCGGCGATGGCCAGGGGATCGATGCCGGCGAAGGGTTCGTCGAGAAGCATGAACGCCGGCTCACTGGCGAGCGCACGCGCGATCTCGACCCGCCGCCGCTCGCCGCCCGAGAGCGCCACCGCTGGCGAGGTTCGCAGATGGGCGATGTGGAGTTCCTCCAGCAGCTCGGTGGTGATGGCGCGGACATTGGCGCGGCTCTGCTCACGCATCTCCACCACCGCCATGACGTTCTGCTCCACGGTCATGCCGCGGAAGATCGAGGTTTCCTGCGGCAGATAGCCGAGGCCCTGGCGGGCGCGCTGGTACATCGGCTGGTTGGTGATATCCTCGCCATCCAGATAAATCGTCCCATAATCGGCGGCGATCAGGCCGGTGATCATGTAGAAGCAGGTGGTCTTGCCGGCGCCGTTCGGTCCGAGCAGTCCGGCGACCTCGCCGCGGCGCAGCTGCAGAGACACCCCCTTGACGACCTGGCGACCGCGAAACGACTTGCCGATGCGATCGACAATGAGCCCCTGTCCCGGAATCCCGGGTCTGGCCGCCGAGGCCGTGGCGGCCAGCGTCGCTGTCTGAGACGCGCCGTTCATCCTATCGCCGCCTCATGGCTTGGCCGGACCGGCGGCTTGACCACTCTTGTCGGGATAGAACACCCCGCGAACGCGGCCGGACTTGCCCGGACCGGTGATGTCGGAGTCCATCCTGGCCTCCTTGGTGGAAACCTTGATGGTCAGTCGATCGCCCCGCGCCACGTTGTCTCCTTGGACGACGATGACGTTGCCAGTGAGCACGATCTGATCATCGGGCTGGGAATAGACGGCGTGATCGCCATGGGCGGTCTGCTGGGGCGTGACGTAGTAGACATGACCATCGGCCACGATGCGGTCGGTCCCGCCGCAGGCGCCCTGGCCGCTCGCGTCCGCCGCCTTGGGATGAGAGAAGACGGTGATGGTGTCGGCGCGCAGGCGCGAGGTCCCCTGCAAGGCCTCCGCGGCTCCGCGCCAGATGGCCATGCACTTTGACTGGACCACCTCGGCTTCGTTGGCGGTGATGTCGATCGGGCCATTGGACCTGTCGAGCGGGGTACTCGACCTGGCGTCGGCCAGCGCCCGGCCGCCGGCCACGAAGCCGGTCGCCAGCAGAAGGGTCAGGGCGACCGAGGCCCCTCTCGCGGCCGTGGATGGCGTCATCGGTTCATAACCTTCCAGGCCCCCGCGCGGGATCGCCGCGTCCCGGCGGCGGCGACCACCCTTAGCGCCCATTCAGCCGCGCGTGAACGCCGCCCTTGAAAACCATCCGGTCGCCTTTGTCATAGACATTGAAGCTCCTGGAGTTGAGAGCGCCCATGGGGTTCGTGGTGGCCAGGGCGGAGGCGCCGTTCACCGTGCCGGTGCGGGTATTGACCACCGCCTGCTCGGTGGCCATGGCCCCCGACTTGGCGTCATCGCCGCGCACGTGCCCCTTGAGGAAGAGAACGCGGCTGTCCTCGTGATAGACACCGGCGTCGGCGGTGAGGGTGGAGGGATGAACGCCGCCCACGTCCAGGGTCACCGTCGGGTATTGCAGCAGCACCCGCTGAAACGACTGCTCATCGCGCGCCGCCTGGCGAGCGCCGAGGGTAAAGGCGCGGCCCTGGCTGTCCCGGCCGAAGAAATGCGGATTGACCATCCGGATCGGGGTCGAGGCGTCGCGGTGCGCGGCGGCCTGGCGCTTGATGGCGTGCGCGATGATCAGCGAGGCGAGAACGGCGATGACGCCGACCATGGTCAGCGGCAGCAGGATGCGTAGCACCCGCACCACGCGGGTGTGAACCCGCGCCTTGCCCCGGGGCAGACGATCGCCCGCCGAAGCGCCGGCATGGACGTGGGCGGTCATGTGGCCATGGCCTCAAGCATGGGCGAAAATATCGATGTCGTCCCACCCGGCCACATCGAGCGCCGCGCGGGACGGAAGGAAGTCGAAGCAGGCCTGGGCCAGGGCCATTCGCCCCTCGCGGATCAGCATCTGGTCCAACCGGGCTTTCAGGGCGTGGAGGTGGATGACGTCGGCGGCGGCATAGCTCAGCTGGTCGGGCGAAAGTTGGGCGGCGCCCCAATCGGAACTCTGCTGCACCTTGGACATGTCGATGCCGAGAAGCTCCCGCGCGAGGTCCTTGAGGCCGTGCCGATCAGTATAGGTCCGGGCCAGCCTGGAAGCGATCTTGGTGCAGTAGACCGGGCTCGACACCACGCCGAGGTATTGCTGGAAGATGGCGATGTCGAAGCGACCGAAGTGAAATATCTTCAGCACGTCGGGGTCGGCGAGCAGCCGACCGAGGTTCGGCGCTTCATAAGCCGGGCGCCGCAGCCGCACGATGTGGATCTCGCCCTCGGCGTCGCAGAGCTGGACCACGCACAGGGGATCGCGGCCGAGCCGCAAGCCCATGGTTTCCGAGTCGATCGCCAGGGAGGCCGCGCCGGAAAACGCCCGGGCGGGAAGGTCGCCTTCGTGGACATGCGGGGCTGCGGGTATGTCTGACTCCAGGGCTCTTGGACCGGCTCGGCGCCTAAGATAGGCGGCCCGGGCGGCGTTCACCATGACCGCGCCAGCAAAGGTCTGGAGCGCAGGCCCTGGTGCCCAGGAAAGGACTCGAACCTTCACGGCCGTTAAGCCACTGGCACCTGAAGCCAGCGCGTCTACCAATTCCGCCACCTGGGCCCCGAGCGGATGGGCGCCGCGCGAGGGCGGGACGCATAGGGCGCCCACCGGGCATCGTCAATCTGGCGGCTTCGTTGCGCGCGGCGGACGCCTCGTCTATCGCAAGGACGGATTCATCGGGAGAACAAGCGCGCCATGCAGGGCCTCGTGACAGTGTTCGGTGGCTCGGGATTCGTGGGCGGACAGATCGTCCGCGCGCTCGCCAAGCGCGGCCGGCGCGTGCGGGTGGCGGTGCGGCGGCCGGGCCGCGCCTATCGCTCGAGGATGCTTGGCGACGTCGGGCAGATCGAAGTGGTCCAGGCCAATATCCGCGACGATGCGTCGGTCGCCCGGGCGCTCGACGGAGCCGAAGCGTGCATCAACGCGGTGGCGGTACTTTACGAGGTCGGCCGTCAGGGATTCGACGCCCTGCACGTCGATGGGGCGGCGAGGGTGGCGCGGGCGGCGGCCGATCGCGGGATCGGGCGCGTGATCCATATCTCCGCCCTGGGGGCGGATGCGCGGAGCCCGTCACGCTACGTCTCGACCAAGGCGGCGGGGGAAGCGGCGGTGCGCGCGGCGGCGCCCACGGCGACGATCCTGCGCCCGTCGGTGGTGTTCGGACCCGAGGACCACTTTTTCAACCGCTTCGCGGCCATGGCGACGATCTCGCCGATGCTGCCCCTGATCGGCGGCGGCGCCACGAGGTTCCAACCGGTCTTCGTCGCCGACGTGGCCGCCGCCGCCGCGCACGCCGTCGCCGACACCGAAACGGCGGGGCGGACCTTCGAACTGGGCGGTCCGACGACCTATAGCTTCAAGGAGCTGATGGAGCGGATGCTGGCGGTGATCGAGCGCCGGCGATTGCTGGTCGCGGTTCCCTTCGGGGTCGCCAGCCTGATCGGCCTCATCGGGGACCTCGCCGCCGCCACCGGCATGGTCGCCCCGCCGATCACCCACGACCAGGTGGAAATGCTGCGCGCCGACAACGTCGTTGGGGCGGGTTCCCAGGGGCTGGCCGACCTGGGAGTCGCCGCCACGGCGTTGGAACCGGTGATTCCGACCTACCTCTACCGCTACCGCAAGGGCGGGCAGTACGCCGAACTCACCCGGGCCGCCGCCGCCCTGCCGCCGAGGTGAACCGGAGATCGCGGCCTTGAGCGAGCCCCCTGCCGAGACCCCGGCGGCGCGGAAGCGGCGGCGCTTCTGGCTCAACGTCGGCGAGGTCGCCGCCGTGCTGGCGGTGGTCATCGCCGGCCTCAACTACTGGGATTCGCACCGCGAACACGCCCAGGCGGCGAAACAGAGCCGGGCGCTCGACGAGGCGCGATCGGCGTTGGTGATCCGCGGATCAGCCGACGCGGACGGGCGGCGGATCGCGCTGGAGGCTCTGCGGCCGGGCCAGGCGATTCAATCGCAGCGTTATGTCTTTCCCACACCGATCCTCGATCACGCCATGGAAGTCGCCGCCGCCAGGCCTCAGATCGACGCCGCCTGGATCTCGGCCGGACTCGGCCGCGCCCTGCAGGCCGGACGTGTCAAGGGCGATGGCGAGGCCACCCTGCCGGTGGGCGTGGCGACGACCTATGTCGAGGACGGTCAGACGCGAGAGGATCGTTCGCTGTACCGGGTTGGCTATGCCTGGCGGTCACGTTTCATCGGCGGTCGCCGGATTATCCTGCAGGGGATCGCCCTGGATCGGCGGAAGGTCGGCGGCGATCTCCGCCCCCTGGTCGATGGACAGTGGGCGGCGACCGCGCCAGGCCGGACGCGGCAGGATCAGCCAGGGTCCTCCGGCGGCGGGCCAATGTAGCGGGCGCGCGGACGGATGAGTGCGCCGGTCCGCCGCTGTTCCAGGGCATGGGCCAGCCAGCCGGCGCAGCGGGCGACGGCGAAGAGCATGAACGGCGCGTCTTCGGGAAGCGCCAGGTGGGCGGCCAGGGCGGCGAGGGCGAAATCGACGTTGTTCCTCTCGCCGGTTTGGGCCTCCACCGCCTGGCGGAGGTCTTCCAACGGGATGGGAACCTGGAAGGCGCCGATGAGGGCGCGCGAGCGCGGATCGCCGTCCGGATAGAGGGGGTGGCCGAAGCCGGGCGCGGGGATGCGATGGGCGAGCAGGGCCGCCGCCTCGCGTGGTTCCGACAGCGCCGCTTCGGCGACGAGCCGCCCGACGCGCGCCGCCATGCCCCCGTGCAGGGGTCCCGACAGGGTGGCGAGACCGGACAGGGCCGCGGCCGCCAGCGAGGCGCCGGAAGACGCGGCCACCCGAGCGGCGAACGTCGAAGCGTTGAGTTCATGGTCGGCGAGAAGCACCAGGGCGCGGCGCAGGAGGTCAGCGCCGGCGCGGTCGCATCCCCAGGCGAGACCCAGCCGGGCATGAATGGCGCCGCCGCCCCGGTCGGCGGTCACGGCATCGACGACCACGTCGAGCAGGGTCGCCGCTTCGACGGCGAGATCGGACCACGGACGCCCGAGCGCCGGCGGCTCGGCCGCGGCGCGGGCGGCGAGGGTCGCGAAGGTCCGCGCGCGCATGGTCGGAGCGGACGGCGGCGCTGGGCGCAGGCCGCGCTTCAAAGCCACGCCCTCACCCCCGCGCAGCAACCGCGCCACCGCCTCGAAGGTCTCGGTTTCGGCCAGGCGGACGGCGGCGCGTCCGCGGTAGTAGAGCCGGCCATCGACCACGGCGGTGATCGCCGAGGGCAATACCGGCTCGCCCCAGGCGATGGCGTCGGCGGCCACGTCGGAGGCCTTGCGCCCGCGCGCCTTGCGCGTGGCCAGGGCGGCGATGTCGCTGGCGCGATAGCGGCTGCGGCGGGTCTGGCCGGGTTCGGGTTCGGCGTGGAGGCGCCCGCGGCTGACATAGGCGTAGAGCGTCTGAGGGCGGACCCCCAGGCGCCGGCTCGCCTCCTCGGCGCTCACCCAGTCACTCGATATCGACATTGATTGAATTGATCAATCTTGATTGCCGCCTCGGAAACTCTCAGATCGACCGGACGATGGCAAGGAGATTGGCGATGGGCGGCGAGCTGGATGGCCTGGAAGGGGTGGTTGCGGCGGAAACCGTGCTTTCGGAGGTGGACGGCGCGGCCGGCCGCCTGATCATCCGCGGCTTCACGTTGGACGAGCTTTCGGGCCGCTGGACCTTCGAGGCCGTGGCCCGGCTACTGTGGGGCGGCTTCTTCGATGGCTTGCCAGACGATCTGCGTCCGGCAATCGGCGCCGCGCGGGAAGAGGTGTTCGGCGAGGTCCGCGCCCTGGACGCCGCACTGGCGGCGCGCCCGCCGATGGAGGCGATGCGGGCGCTGACCGCGCGCCTCTCCGATGGCGACGACCTGGCCACCGCCCTGCGCCTGACCGCGGCCCCGGCGGTGTTCACCGCCGCCGTGACCCGTGCGCGGGCCGGCGAGGCGGCGGTGGCCCCGGACGCGGCCCTCGGCCACGCCGAGGACATCCTGCGCATGACCCGAGGCGCGCCGGCCCGCCGGGCCGAGGTCGCCGCGCTCGACGCCTATCTGGTTGCGGTGGCCGACCATGGCCTCAACGCCTCGACCTTCGCCGCCCGGGTGGTGGCTTCGACGCGGGCGGGGCTGACTTCCTCCGTGCTCGCCGGACTGAGCGCGCTGAAAGGTCCGCTGCATGGCGGCGCGCCCGGCCCGGTGATCGAGATGCTGGACGCGGTGGGTGAGCCGCGCAACGCGCGCGTCTGGCTGGAGGCCGCCCTCGATCGGGGAGACCGGCTGATGGGCTTCGGCCACCGCGTCTATCGCGTGCGCGACCCGAGGGCCGACGCCCTGAGACGTGCGGTCAAGGACCTGGGCGAAGGCTCGAATCGCCTCCCGGGTCGGCTGGCCCTGGCCGAGGCGGTCGAGGCCGCCGCCCTGGCCGTCCTTGCCGAGCGCAAGCCGGAGAGGTCCCTGCAGACCAATGTCGAACTCTACACCGGCCTGCTTCTGGAGGCGCTCGCCTTCCCGCGGGACGCCTTCGCCTGCGTCTTCGCGATGGCGCGGGTCGCCGGCTGGATCGCCCACGCCAGGGAACAGCAGGCGGCTGGCCGGCTGATCCGGCCGCAGTCGCGCTATGTCGGACCGGAGCCCGCCGAGGGACGGCCTGCCGCCGCCTGAAACCGGCGCCGCCCCCCGTGGCGCCCGGGCGCGAAGCCTCTAGAGTGTGGGGCATGGATTCACCTGGATTCACCCACCCGACGGCGAGCGCGGCCCTGACCCGCCGCGTGACCCTGCTGTCGGTGGCCTGCGCCCTGGTGCTGGTGGCGCTGAAGGCGTTCGTCTGGCTGGCCAGCGGCTCCGTGGCTCTACTGGCGTCGATGGCGGATTCGGGACTCGACCTGATCGCCTCGGCGGCGACCTTCTTCGCCGTGCGCTACGCCGCCGCGCCGCCGGACGCCGAACACCGCTTCGGCCACGGCAAGGCCGAGGCCTTCGCCAGTCTGATCCAGGCCGGCTTGGTCTTCGCCTCGGCCGCCCTGATCGGGGAGGAGGCGCTGCGCCGCCTGATCGATCCGCGGCCGATCGACCGCGGCGTGTGGGCGATCGGCGCGATGGCGGTCTCGACGATTCTCACCGCCCTGTTGGTGGCCGCCCAGACACACATGCTGCGCCGGGCCGACTCGGTGGCCGTCGCTTCGGACCGCACCCACTACCTGGCCGATCTCGGCTCGAACCTCATCGCGCTCATCGGCATCGGCGCGGTCACCGCGCTCGGCTGGAACCGCCTCGACGCGCTCGCCGGCCTCGGCGTCGCCGCGATCCTGCTCTGGGGCGCCCTCGCGGTATTCCGTCAGGCGTCGAACCAGCTCATGGACCGCGAACTGCCGGAGGAGGCCCGGGCGCGGATCGTGGCCCTGATGACCGTCGATCCACGCATCACCGAAGTCCACCAGCTTCGCACCCGTGCCTCCGGTCCGTTCGTCCACATCCAGATGCACGCCGACCTCGATCCGGAACTCTCCCTTGAGGCGGCGCACAAGGTGGTGGTGGCCGCGGAAAGGCGGCTGCTGGAGGCGTTTCCGGCCGCCGACATCATCGTCCACCCCGACCCGCGCGGTCGCGCCGAGGCCCGTGGCGGGGCCTTCGCCGCGTTCGCCGAATCCGGCCGCCAGCCATCCTGACGCCATCCGTCCCAGCGCCGCGTTGTCGGGCGAGCGGTTTCGGCTATAGCTCTGACCGCCGATGAGCGTTCAGCGAACTCTTCACCACTTTCCCCTCGACCCCGCCTCTCGGCAGGTCCGCCTGGCGCTGGGCGAAAAGCGCCTGACCTTCGAGGATGTGGTCGTCCGCTATTGGGAGCGCCCCGCCGGCTTCGTGGCGCTCAATCCGTCGGGCCTGACCCCGGTGCTGATCGAACGCAGCGGCGTCGTCGTCTGCGAGGCGCGGGCGGTGCTCGAGCATCTGGAGCGGGAATATCCCGAGCGCGACCTGCTGGGCTCCGAACCGGCCGATCGGGCCGAGGCGCGGCGGCTGATGCAATGGTTCGACCGCAAGTTCGACAACGAGGTGAACGCCTATCTGCTCCACGAGAAGCTGGAGAAGCGGCTGCTGAAGTTGGGGGCGCCCGATCTCTACAACATGCGCCAGGGCCGCGACGCCTTGAAGGATCATCTGACCTACCTCGAGAAGCTGCTCCAGCCGCGCGACTGGCTCGCGGGAAAGCAGCTGAGCCTCGCCGACTTCGCCGGCGCGGGGCATCTCTCGGTGATCGACTATTTCGGCGACATTCCGTGGCGTGATTTTCCGGGCGTGAAGACCTGGTACATGAA
>DASRLN010000034.1:0-13654 GCA_035648435.1 Caulobacteraceae bacterium | reverse complement strand
CGGATCATCGACACCCGGCCGATCGCCTGGACCCATCAGGTTTCCGGGGCCTTCGCCACCGCCGCCGACTGGACCGGCGGCGTCGCGCCAGGGTCCGCCAACGACGCCATTCTCGACGCGCCGGGATCGACCGCCTACATCGTCATCGCCGGGGCGAGCGAGACCGTTTCCTCCGTCCAGACCGCCTCCACGGCCAGGCTGGCGATCACCGGCGGGGTGTTCACCATCACCAATGGCACCGGCTCTGGAAGCAATGCCGGCCAGGTGTCGGTGACTCAGAACGCAACCCTCGACATCGGCGGCGTGTTCGCCAACGCCAAGGCGTTCTATGTCGAAAACAACGGCGCGATCCAGGTGGCCGCCGGCGGCCTGACGCTCACCGGAAGCGGCGCTCTCTACCTCGCCGATAACACGCTCGAAGGGGCCACGAGCGGGGCGACCCTGACCACCAGCAACTTCATCTACGGGGCCGGCCAGTTGGGCGGCGGCCGGATGATCCTGGTCAATCAGGCGGCGGGCATCATCGAATCCTACGGCTCCAGCCCGCTGACCATCGACACCGGCGCCAACACCATCACCAACGCCGGGCTGATCCTGGCGACGTCCGCCGGCGGGATGACGATCGCCAGCGCGGTCGCCAACACCGGCCACTTCGCGGTCAACGGCGGCTCGATGACGGTGACCGGCGCGGTCACCGGCTCGGGCTATGGCGAGGTAGTCAGCGGGACCCTCGATTTCGCCGGGACGTTCAACGAGAACGTGGTGTTCACCGCCGGCTCGACCGGGACGCTGGAACTGGCCGATTCGGTGGCCTACGCCAAAGGGCGGATCCAGGGCCTTTCGACCACCGGGACCAATGCGCTCGATCTTAGCGACATCACCTTCACCAGCGGCGTGACCAAGGCCACGTTCAGCGGCTCCACGACCAGTGGCGTGCTCACCGTCACCGACGGGACCCACACCGCCAACATCAACCTCATCGGCGACTACCTGGGCTCGACCTTCACCACCAGCCTGGGGGCCGGCGGCGTCGGGACCCGGATCGTCGATCCTCCGCCGCCCTCCACACCCGCCGCGGCCCCCACGGCAATCCTCCCCGTCCTCCCCGTGCCCGCGCACGGCTTCATCGCCGCCATGGCCGCGATGGGGGCGCAAACCGGCGCCGTCCACGGCTGGACGCACGATCCCCAGGCGTCCGCCCGGCCGACGCTGTTCCTCCCCCGGGTCCAGCCGGCCTGAGGCGCGAGTCTTCGCGGCGAGCTCCAGCTCACGCCTTTCGCGCCGCGCCGACGAAGAGCACCGGGACGCCCTTTTTCACCGCCCTTCCCAGGGCGGCGGCGTCCCAGTTGGTCAGGCGCACGCAGCCGTGCGAGGCGGTCTTGCCGATCTCCCTGGGGTCGGGGGCGCCGTGGATGCCGTAGGTTTCCACCGTCAGATCGATCCAGGTCGAGCCCACCGGATTGTTGGGGCCGGGCTGGATGGTCAGCTTGCCCATCGACGCCTTGCCGAAGGTCAGGCGGGCGGGATCGTAGGTGTAGGTCGGATCGTGGACCACGAACCTGACCGCGAACTGGCCGCTGGGGGCGGGCCGCTCGGTGCTGCCGACGGTGGCCGGGAACTCGGCGACGACCTTGCCGGCGGCGTCGTAGGCGCGGACCTGGTCGGCCGACTTGTCGACCTGAAGGCGGGCGACGGCGGGAAGCGGACCCTCGGCCGGCCGGATCACCACCAAGCTGGTCCCGGCCTTGGCGAAATCGGCGCCGGGGTTGAGTGAGCGGAGGAGCGCCTGGTCCATATGGAACTTCTCGGCCAGGGCCTGGACCGGACCGGTGTAGCCCAGGCGCGGGAGCCTGGCCTGGGCGGCCATGGTGGCCGGAACCGTCCCGAGGAACGGCCCCTTCACGTCGGCCGGCGTGATCACATAGTCCTGGGTCACCGGACCGCCGTCGGCGGTGATCAGCGCTTGCCAGGCGGCGGCGCCGAGGCTCGCCTTGCCGGCCGGCGCGGGCGCGGCGAGACCGCGGGCGGTCTCGAAGGCGGCCAGAGCGCGGCGAAAATTGCTCCCGTCGCGGCCGTCCACGGCGCCGGGGGAGAAGTGGGCGCGATCGAGGATGACCTCGGCCCTGATCAGCACCCGGCGCATCGAGGCGGCGGGCGCGGCGGCGGCGAAGACGGCGGCGTCGATGGCCTTGCCCCGGGGCGAGGCGGAGCCGAAGGCCGGCGCCGGCGCCTGGGAAAGGACCGGATCGGCCGGCGCCGGCCGAAGCTGGGCGGGGGTCGGCGGCATGGCGGTCAGCGGCGCGACGGGAGTGACCGGGGTGGCGGGCGACGTCGCCGGCGGCGGCGGCTCAGCGGCGGCCCGGGCGGGTCTGGAATTGGACTTGAAGTCGTCGCAACCGATGAGCCATAGGCCGATGGCCATGAACGCTCCACCGACCGGCACGCCACGCAATCCCATATCGACCTCCACCGCGCCCGCCGAGGGCGCTCTCCACAAGGCCAAGGCGTGGCCGGGGCGACGGTTCCATCGCCTGGCGCCGGCGGCGGCGGCGCTCGGCGCCCTGACCGCCGCCTTGGCGCCCCCGGAAACCGGCCGATCCGCCTCTTGGCCCGCCGCCGCCCCTCGCCTCGGCGGCGAAACCTGCGCAATCGGCCTGGCCGAGGCCGGCCGGCGCAACCAGGCGGGGATGGCGACCCTTGCCTTCGCTCCCTTCGGCCGCGCCGAAACCGGCTGGGAGATCTATGCGCCGCTGATCGCCCATGAGATCGGCGCCCGCTGCGCCGGGGGCTCGCCGGCCTTCGCCCGGGATCTCGCCGCCTGGCAGTCGGCCCACGGACTGCGCGCCAGCGGGGTCATCGACGAAGCGACCTTCGCGGCGATGAAGAACCTCTGGCAGGCGCGCCGGCCGTTCGTCACCGCCAACCGCAAAGGCTGCCCGGCGCCGCCCGACGAAGCCACTCTGGCGCCCGTGCCGGCCGCGCAGTCTTACGGCGGCAAGATCCTGTGGCTGCGTCCTCCCGGTCTGGCGGCCTATCAGCGGATGCTGGCGGCGGCGAGGGCCGAGGCGCCCGAGGTGCGTGCCGACCGCCGACTGATGACCCTGTTTTCCGCCTATCGCAGTCCGGCCAGCGACGCGGCGCGCTGCGCCCGCGACAACGATTGCCAGGGCATCACCCGGGCCAGCTGTTCAGCCCATCGCACGGGCCTGGCCATCGACCTCGATCTGGGCGCCGCGCCCGGCTTCGGGCCGGATTCGAGCGACGACGCCAATCGGCTCGCCATCACCCGGGGCGCGGCCTATCGCTGGATGGTCGCCAACGCGGGACGGTTCGGGTTCGTCAACTACGCCTTCGAACCCTGGCACTGGGAGTGGACGGGCGAGCCGATCCGACCGGAATCGTGAGTCGCTCTTGTTTTTGCGCATAACTACACAATACTAAGGGTCTCAACCCGCGAGGATTCGAATTGAAATGAGCACCCTTGTCTTCGTCGCCCGGGTGACCGGCGATCACGCCGCCGGCTACCGCGCCACGTTTCCCGACCTTCGCGATTGCCAGGCCGAGGGCCGGGATCTGGCTGAACTGCTGGCCAATGCCCGGCAAGCCCTATCGGGGCGTCTCCAGGCTCTGGCGGACGCCGGCGAGACCTGGCCGGCCCCTACCCCGGTCGAGGCCGTCGTCGCCGAGCCGGGAGTGATCACCATCCTGGTCGATGTCGCCGTCGATGACCCCCCGGTGCGGGTGAACATCTCGCTGGGAGAGCGGCTGGTGCAGCGCCTGGACGCCGCCGCCGAGGCGCGGGGGATGACCCGGTCGGGGTTCATCGCCCAGTCGGTGCGGATGAGCCTGGGCGAGAGGCCGCGCGGGGGGGCCGATTTCGACGCGGCGAGCCGCCGGCTGCAGGAGGAACTCAGTTCCCTCGGCCGTCGGATCAACGACAGCATCGGGCCGGATTCCGCCTTCAGCCGCCGCATGGCCGAACTCGACGACCGCGTCTTCGACGGCGTGCGCCGGGCCGCCGACAGCGTTTCGGCGGCCATGAGCCGGCGCCGCGAGGCCGGCAAACCGGCCGCCCAGCCGGACCCTTCCGATCTCGCGTGACGCCGGCTCGGGAAGCGGAGATCTGAAGGTGGACCCGCAAGCTCTCGTCCGCGAGATGACCACCTGGCGGCGCGATCTGCACGCCCATCCGGAGTTTGGATTCGAGGAGACGCGGACCGCGGCCCTGGTGGCGCGGACGCTGCGCTCGTTCGGCGACCTCGAGGTGGTCGAGGGCGTCGGCGGCACGGGGGTGGTAGCCTCGCTGCGGGGGGGCAAGAGCGATCGGGCGATCGGGCTGCGGGCCGACATGGACGCCCTGCGGATCCAGGAGCGCGAGGGGCGCGCCCATGTCTCGACGAATGCGGGCGTGATGCACGCCTGCGGGCACGACGGGCATACCGCCATGCTGCTGGGGGCGGCGAAGCTGCTGGCGGCGGAAGGTGGGTTCGACGGCGTGGTCCGGTTCATCTTTCAGCCGGCGGAGGAGTGGGGCAAGGGCGCCGCGGCGATGCTGGGCGACGGCCTGCTGGCGCGATTTCCGATCGAGGAGATCTACGGCCTGCACAACATGCCGGGGATGGCGATCGGGCATTTCGAGACCCGCGCCGGGCCGCTGATGTCGGCGGAGGACAATTTCGAGATCGTCCTCACCGGCCGGGGCGGGCATTCGTCGCGGCCCCACGAGATCGCCGAGGTGATGGTCGGCGCCTGCGCCGCCGTGACGGCGCTGCAGACCATCGTGGCGCGTCGCGTGGATCCGCTGGAGACGGCGGTGGTCTCGGTGACCGAACTGACCACCGACGGAGCGCGGAACGTGCTGCCGGGCGAGGCGCGGATATCGGGCGACGTGCGCAGCTTTTCGCCAGCGGTGAGCGAGGCCGTCGAGGCGGAGATGCGGCGGATCGCCGAGGGCGTGGCCATGGCTCACGGCTGTGCGGTCACGGTGGCTTACACCCGCTCGTTCGTGCCCCTGGTCAACCATGCCGGGCCGGTGAGGGCGGCGATCGAAGCGGCGGAGACGGTGTTCGAGCCGGGCGGGGTCAAGGGCGACCGGGCGCCGATCACCGCCTCGGAGGATTTCGCGCAATTCCTGTTGAACATAGCCGGGTGCTTCGGGTTCATCGGCAACGGGGCGGGTTCCTTGCCGCTGCACAACGCCGGCTTCGACTTCGACGACCGGTCGCTGGGCTATGGGGCGCGGTGGTTCGCGGCCGTGGCCCGGGGACGGCTGGCGCCCGGCAGCGCCTGAACGGCCCGGTTACTGGAGGACCGGGTAGTAGAGGATCGGAAAGGCCAGTTGGAGCCCGACCATGACCAGGGGCGCGGCCACCTGAACCCACGGCCGGCGCACGGTCAGGGCGGCGACGATCGGCGCCAACATCGCCAGTACGAGCAGATTCTGATGGCTCCAATTGGCCACCCCCAACTCCGACCCGGCCGCCGCGTTCAACGCCAGCGCCAGAAACATCATCGCCAGGAAGGCGCCGAGATAGGTCCGGCTCTCGCGCTCATGGAACCGCCGCAGATCATACCCCGCCTCGCGATCGAGAGCCGGGGTGACCAGAACGCAGATGAGATACTGCGTGACGACCAACAGGAAACCGGCCGCGATGGTCGGCAGGGACATCATCGACAGTCCGTGGAAGTCCCACAGACTGAGCCAGTTGCCGGCCAGCAGGAGCAAGGCGCTCAGCATCCACAGCGCGTGAGGCCAGGAAAATCGAAGTTCGCGGCGATGACGGATCATCTGGGCGGCGGCGAGAAGCAGATGGGTCAGGGCCAGGGTGTAGATGAACGATAAGAACACGATGATGAATTCGAACGGTCGCATGCCCACCCCCTGCCCCGCGCCCCGCGTTCGCCCGACGGCCGGACGCGGCGCGCCCTTGCGCCCGATCGCCCGTGGCCCGACAGTGGGGGATCGAACAAAGGTTTGAAAGGCCCGATGACCCAGTCGCTCGCCCCCGCGGATGAAGACGTCGCCGATCCCGAGCGCGAAGCGGCGACCAAGGCGGCGGTGCTGGCGGCGGCCGAGCGGCTATTCGCGCTGAACGGCCTTCGCTGCGTTTCGGTGCGCGACATCACCGCGGCGGCGGGAGTCAACCTCGCCAGCGTCAACTATCACTTCGGCTCCAAGGACGCCCTGGTGTTCGAGATCTTCCGCCGGCGGACGGCGGAGCTAAACCGCGAGCGGGCGAGGATGCTGCACGAGGCGGCGGCGCGGCATGGCGGCAAGCCGACGGTACGGGCCATCCTCACCGCCCTGATCGAGCCGCCGCTGCGCTGGTCGGCGCCGGAAAGCGCCCGGCGGGTGTCGCTGCAGTTCATCATCCGCGCCCGCAGCGAGGGCGACGCGGCGGTGCGCGAGGTGATCGCCACCGACGTCTCGCACCTGCGCCGCTTCGCCGACGCCCTGGTCGCCGCCCGGCCGGATCTCGCGCCGGCGGAGATCTACTGGCGCCTGCATTTCGTGCTCGGCATGATCCACAACAACCGCTTCGCCGAATTCGACCGCCTGCACACCCTCTCCGAGGGCCTGACGCGCGAGGGGGATGTCGAGGCGCTGCTGGCGCGGATGGTCGATTTCGCCGAGGCGGGATTCGCGGCTTAGGGGCGTTCACGCCAACAGGCTGGCCAATCGCCGGTCCGGGACGGGGCCGAACGGGTTCGTCACCACGACGCCGCGCCAGGCGAAACCGTCCTGGAAGTCTTCCGAGAGCAGCAGATCGCATCGCGCCTCGACGGCGGCGGCGAGGATGATGGCGTCGAAGATCTGAAACCCGTGATTGGAGGCGAGTTCCAAGGCGCCATCGAACACCGCGGCATCCGTGTCGATCAGCTCCGCGTCTCGCGCCCACAGCCTGACGCGGGCGGACGCTTCCTCGGGTGTCTTGCGGCCTTTCCGCACCAGCACCCGGTGCAACTCCGCGAGGGTCTGTCGGGCGAGGACCATCGAACCGAGCCGGATGCGCGAAACAAGGTGGACCGCGAAAGCCGTTTTGCTCAGATCGCCAGGGCCGATGTTCAGGCGTTCGGCATAGACCAGGATGTTGGTGTCCAGCGCCAGGCGCATGTCGCGCCGGGCCTAGTCGCGCTCGTAGAGTTCGTCCCGGGTCCAGGGTCCGACGACGGTGGGTTTCACGCTGCGCAAATGAGCGAGCAGATCCTCGCGGGCCTTGCGCCTGCGATCCATCTCCACCGCCTCACTGATCGATTCGACACCCACTGGTCCCAACTCCGCCACCGGCTGGCCGTGGGAGGTGATGGTGATCTTCGCGCCGTCGCGGGCGGCGCGCAGGAGCTTGGAGAAGTCGCGGTTGGCCTGGGCGGCGGGGACGGTGAGGGTGGCCTGGGTCATCTCACTACAGTAGTGAGAATCCGCTCGGTCTTCAAGCCGCCGCTACTCCGCCTCGCCCGGATATTCCATCGGCGTGGCCTCGTGGCCGGTGACCACGATCCCCTTGCCGAGCTTGGAGTGCCACATGCCGTAGAGGAAATAGACCACGATGCCGGCCGCCAGATAGATCAGGAAGAAGTGCCGCGTGGCGGCGCCGGCCATCAGGCTCATCAGAAGCACGAGACACATCAGCGCCCCCAGGATGGGCGTCACGGGGAAGAATGGCGTCCTGAACGGGCGCACGAGATTGGGACTGGAGACCCGCAGATAGATCACCGTGACGCAGACCAGGGCGAAGGCGGCCAGCGAGCCGACGTTGGTGAGATTGGCCAACTCGTCGAGGGACATCAACCCCGCCGCGCAGCAGGCCGCGATGCCGACGATGATGGTGTTGATCCATGGCGTCTTGAACCGCTTGTGGACCACGGCGAGCTGCGAGGGGAGCAGGCCGTCGCGGGACATGGTGTAGAAGATCCGGGTCTGGCCGTAGAGCAGCACCAGCATGACGCTGCTGAGCCCGGCGATGGCCCCGATCTTGACCACCACCGCGAACCAGGGAAGGCCGATCGCATCGACGGCCTTGGCGATGGGGGCCGGGTCGTCGAGGGAGCTGTAGGGCACGATGCCGACCAGCACCGCCGAGGTGGCGATGAACAGCACGGTGCAGATCACCAGGGCGCCCAGGATGCCGATCGGCATGTCCCGTCCAGGGTTTCTGGATTCCGCCCCGGCGGTGGAAACCGCCTCGAAGCCGAGATAGGCGAAGAAGATCACCGCCGAACCGTGGATGATGCCGCCGATCCCGTAGCGCGAATGGCTGTTGCCGGTGATCACCTCCCACAGCGACCTTGTAATCTGGTGGCCCATGTCCATCGGCGTGCCGGGCGGCGGGGCGGGGATCTGCGCCGGGATGAGCGGCGACCAGTGGGCGGGATTCACATAGAGCGCGCCGATGGCGATGAAGGCGGCGACCACCGTCAGCTTGATGGCCACGATGATGTTGTTGGCCGTCGCCGACTCCGAAACGCCGACCACCAGCAGGGCGATCGCGGCGGCGATGATGCAGATGGCCGGAAGGTTGATGACCCCGGTGGCAATCACCACGCCGGCCGCGTCCTTGACCAGCACCCCCGGCGCGGCGGTGAGCGCCGGCGGTATCATGATGTGCATGTTCTGCATCAGGCTGACGAAATAGCCGGACCAGCCGACCGCGACCACCGACGCCGCCAGGCCGTATTCGAGCAGCAGCAACAGCCCCATGATCCAGGCCGCGCCTTCGCCCATGGAGGCGTAGGTGTAGGAATAGGCCGACCCGGAGACCGGCAGGGCCGAAGCCAGTTCGGCGTAGCACAGCGCCACCAGGGCGCAGAGGATGCCGGTGATCACGAAGGAGATCATGATCGCGGGGCCGGCGTACTGCGCGGCCGCCTGGCCGGTGAGCACGAAGATGCCGGTGCCGATGATGCAGCCGATGCCCAGGAGTATGAGGTTGAGCGCGCCCAGCGTGCGCTTCAGCTCGCCGTGTTCGAGTTCCGACTGGATCTGGGCGACCGATTTGCGCCCGAACATGCGCCCCAGGCGGAGGCCCGGCTGTGGAACACTTGCCATTGGTCCAATTCCTCGCCCCGCTCCCCCGACCGTATCGCCGAGTCAAAGCGACGCTAGCGGCTCGTTCGCCATCGGGCAATGATGGGGTCCCTTCAACCTGATCGGGAGACGACGAATGTCCAGTTCGATGGGGATTTCCGAGGCCGTCAAAACCTATGTCCAGACGGTAGGGGCGCGGGAGCACGACGCCCTGGCCGAATGCCGCGCCGAGACCGCCGGCGATCCGCGCCGGATCATGCAGATATCGCCCGAGCAAGGGGCGTTCATGCAGGTCTTCGCCACCGCCATCCGGGCGCGGCGCGCCCTGGAGGTGGGGGTGTTCACCGGCTATTCCTCCACCGCCGTGGCCCTGGCCCTGAAGGCCATGCACGGCGACCGCGCCGAACTGGTGGCCTGCGACATCTCGCGGTCCTACGCCGACCGGGCGCATGTCTATTGGCGGGCGGCCGGGGTCGAACAGATCGTGGCCACCCGCATCGGGCCGGCCACCCAGAGCCTCGAAGCCCTGCTCGACGAGGGCCAAGCCGAGAGCTTCGACATGATGTTCATCGACGCCGACAAGACCGGCTATGATTCCTACTACGAGCTGGGCCTGCGGCTGGTGCGGCCGGGCGGCGCGATCCTGATCGACAACATGCTGTGGAACGGCGCCGTGGCCGATGAGTCCGATCAGTCCGCCGACACCGTCGCCCTGCGCGCCCTGGCCCGGAAGATCCATGACGACGAGCGCGTGGTGATGACCCTGGCGACGATCGGGGACGGCCTCTCGGTGGTGGTCAAACGGTAGGACGCTCAGTGCCCGATCAGCCCCGAGAGGATGTTGATGCCCAGCGCCAGGACGGCGGTGTTGTAGGCGAAGGAGGTCACCGCGTGGGTGGTGATCAGGTTGCGAAGGGGGGTGGTGGGGACGGAGGGATCGGATATCTGGGCCGTGGCGCCCACGCAGATGGCGAGGTAGGCGAAGTCCATGTAGGTGCGTGGCGCATTGCCGGGGAACATGAAGCCGGCGCCCTGGCCGCCCGCCTCGATGGCCTGGTAATGCCGGTGGGCGTAGTGGCTGACGAAGATCGACTGTAGCAACACCCATGAGGTGACCAAGGTCAGGGCGGCCAGGGAATCGACCAGCCCGTGGGTCACGGCGCTCTCGCCCTTGGTCTGGATCAGGGCCGAGACGATGCCGCCCAGAGAGGCCGCGATGGCGGCGATCGCCATCAGGGTGATCACCCCGCGCGCCTCGTCCTGGCGTGCCGCGCGGAGGCGAACCTCGGCCTCGGGAGCGCGGATAAACAGGGTCCACACGGCGGCGATGTAGACCACCGCGCCGGCGTTCCAGCCAATCAGGGCGCGCGTCGAAAGCGGCGCCCCGAACTGAGAGGCGGCGAACCAGGCGGCCAGCCCGACGACGAGGCCCAGGGCCAGGCGCCAATGGATCATCATCGGGAATTCTCCACGGCGCGCAACCCCAAGCCCTCTTGGGCGGTTTAGGTCGGACATGTTCTCATTCATTCGCGAGGAAAGCGACATGCAGAGCCCCACCGACGAAACCTTCCGCCCGAGCCGCCGCGGTTTCGCCGCCATGGACCCCGAGCGCCGGCGTGAAATCGCCCGCCGCGGCGGCGCCAGCGTGCCGAGCGAAAAGCGCAGCTTCGCCCAGAACCGCGACCTGGCCGCCAACGCCGGCCGCAAGGGCGGCGCCGCCTCCCGCGGCGGTGGGCGCCGGCCGACGCCGGTCTGAGACACCCCGGCCGGCGTCGGCGGGGGCGCGCGAAAGGGGGTCAGGCGGAGCCGAGCAGGAAGATGGCGAACTCAGGGGCTGGGCTCACCCACTGGCCATCAACCCGCCACCCGGCCCTGCGGGCGAGATCGGCGAAGCGCGCGGGCGTGAACTTGTAGGAATTCTCGGTGTGGATGGTTTCGCCGGCGACGAAGCCGAAGGCGCGGCCGGCGGCGCGGGCGGTGTGATCGGTCAGCGCCTCGAGGTGCATCTCCATCCGCCCTTCGGCGGCGTTCCAAAGCGCCCTGTGGGCGAAGGCGCCGGGGTCGAAGTCGCCGGAAAGTTCGCGGTTGATGCGGGCGAGCAGATTGCGGTTGAAAGCGGCGGTGACTCCGGCGGCGTCGTCATAGGCGGCCACGAGGGTGGCCGGATCCTTGGCCAGATCGACCCCGACGATGAAGCCGCCGCCTTCACCCAGCAGCCCGCGCAGGCGGCCGAGCAGCTCGACCGCCTCGTCGGGAGCGAAGTTGCCGATTGTCGAGCCGGGAAAGAACCCGACCCGGGGCCGGCCCTCGGCCGCGTCGGCGAGTTCGCGGACGACGGTGAAGTCCCGCTCCAGCGGTGTCACCGCCAGGCTCGGATAGTCCTGGCGGATAGCCTTGGCGGCGGCGGTCAGGGCCGAGCCGCTGATGTCGATGGGGATGTAGGCGGCGATCTGCGGGGCGGCGTCGAGCATGATCCGGGTCTTCAGGCTGGCGCCGCTGCCCAGCTCGATCAACGCCGCGCCGGCGGGGATGTGGGCAGCGATCTCCGGCGCGATGCGCTTCAGCAGGGCCGTCTCCTGCCGGGTCGGGTAGTATTCCGCCAGCTCGCATATCTCCTCGAAGAGCCGCGAGCCCCGCGCATCGTAGAACCACTTGGCCGGCAGGCTCTTGCGCGCCGCCGAGAGCCCGGCGACGACATCGGCGGCGAACGATTCCCCGGCGCTCGGGCCGGCGTCGTCGCGGGCCAGGCGCAGGCCGGCGAACATCCAGCGCTGATGGGGGTAATAGAAGTTGCGGTAGGCCGCCCGGCTGTGTCCCGCCGGCGTGACGCAGGCGCCGCCCTTGAGCACCATCTGTCCGACCATGAACTTGGCGTTGTATTCGCCGACCGCCCCGGCGGCGGCGGCGGAGCCGGGATGGGGCGAGTAGGCGCTGGCGGTCCATTGCCAGGCTGCGTCTTGGACCTGCTCGAAGCGCTCGGACCCGGCGCCGACGGCATGTTCCCATTCGCCTTCGGTGGGCAGGCGCGCCCCGGCCCAGGCGGCGTAGGCGGCGGCTTCATAGAAGCTGACATGGACCACCGGCGCGTCGGGATCGACGGGGGCGGGACCGCGCAGGGTGAGCGTCTCCCAGCGGCCGGCGGCCTCGTCCCAGCTCCAGTAGAGCGGCGCCCGCCAACCCTCCGCCTTTACCCGCGTCCAGCCGTCGGCATGCCAGAACTCGTGCCGGCCGTAACCGCCGTCCTCCATGAACTCCAGCCATTCGCCGCTGGTCACCAGCCGGCTGGCGAGTCGATAGGGCGCGAGCAGCGCATCGTGGCGGGGCCGTTCGTTGTCGAAGGCGAAACCGCCCTCCCCGGCCCCGAGCTTCACGCGGCCGCCGGCCACGGCCACGAACTCGGCCGGGCGGGCCGAGGGTTTGGCCACCGGCGCGTCCGAGGCATAGGCCGGCCGCAGCGGCGACAGACTGAAGAGGTGCAGGATGTCCATCAGGATCAGTTCCTGATGCTGCTCCTCGTGGGCCAGACCGAGCACGACCAGGTCGCCGACCTCCCTGGCGACGGGGCCGGCCAGGAGCCGGCCCATCGCCTCATCGACATGGGCGCGATAGGCGGCGACCTCGGCCGCCGAGGGACGGGTGAGCAGGCCCCGCGCCGGCCGCGGGTGCCGCTCGCCGATGGCTTCGTAATAGGAGTTGAAGAGGTAGCGAAAGGCCGGGTCGAACGCCTGATAGCCCTCCAGATTGGGGATCAGGACGAAGGTTTCGAAGAACCAGGCGGTGTGGGCCAGATGCCACTTGGTCGGGCTGGCGTCGGCCATCGACTGGGCGAGCTGATCTTCCGGCGACAGAGGCGCCGCGAGGGCCTGGCTGGCGGCGCGCACGGCGCGATACCTCGCCAGCAGGCGCGCGTCCCCGGCCGGCCTTACCGCCGCGAGGGCCGGTGCGTCGTCCGATGGCGCCATGGTCGATGCCTCCCCTTCAGAGGGCGGGAACGCGCGGAGCCCGCGCGGGTTGCGAGGCGGGAAGCTGGGATTTCGCGCTTTGTTCCGGCCAAGCTATCGCATTCGCGCGAACCTCCCAAGCGCCGTGAGCGGCGCCTTCGCGGAGGGAGCGTTCCACGTCACGCCCGGATGCGAACCGGCAGGTCCTCGTAGCCCTGGACGAAATTGGACATCACCCGGACCGGTTCGCCGACCACCTCGACATGATCGAAGCGGGCGAGGATCTCCTCCCACAGGATGCGCAGCTGCAGTTCGGCGACCCGGTTGCCCATGCAGCGATGGATGCCGAAGCCGAACGAGACGTGGTGGCGCGGGCGGCCGCGGTCGATGATGAAATCGTCGGGGTCGTCGATCACCGTCTCGTCGCGGTTGCCCGAGACGTACCACATGATCACCTTGTCGCCCTTGGCGATCGCCTTGCCGCCGAATTCGATGTCGCCGAGGGCATTGCGCCGCATGTGGGCCAGCGGCGTTTGCCAGCGGATGATCTCGGGGACCATGGTCGGGATCAGCGAGCGATCGGCCTTGAGCTTGGCGTACTCGCCCGGAAACTGGTTCAGCGCCCAGAGGCCGCCGGAGATCGAATTGCGGGTGGTGTCGTTGCCGCCGACGATCAGCAGCATCAGAT
>DASRLN010000033.1:0-16911 GCA_035648435.1 Caulobacteraceae bacterium | reverse complement strand
CGGCCGGCGAGGTCGCTCTTTCCGGCGAGGAGCGCGGCCAGGGCGACCGCGCCGCCGGGCTCGACGATGAGCTTCAGGGTGGCGAAGGCATATCGAACCGCCTCGGCGACCTCGGCGTCGCTGACGGTGAGGATTCCGGCGAGGTCGCGCTTCAGAATGGGAAACGTCAGCCTGCCCGGCATCGGCGCCTCGAGCGCGTCGCACAAGGATCGCGCCGCGGGGGGCGCAGCGGTTCGTTCCCCGGCGACCATTGATCGCCGCGTGTCGTCGAAGCCGTCCGGCTCGACACCCCAGATCGCGGTCGTGGGCGACCGGGCCTTCAAGGCCGCGCCGACACCCGCCATCAGACCGCCGCCGCCCACCGGACCCAGCGCCAGATCCAATCGCACGCCCAATGCGGCCGCCTGTTCGGCAATCTCCAGGCCAACGGTGCCCTGGCCGGCGATGATCATCTCATCGTCATAGGCCGGCACGGTGACCGCGCCGCGTTCGGCGGCGACCTCGGCGGCAATCGTCTCCCGGTTCTCGGAGAGACGGTCGTAGAACCTGATCGCCGCCCCATATCCCCTGGTGGCTTCGATTTTCACCCTTGGCGCGTCGGACGGCATGACGATCAGCGCCGGCATCCCCAAGAGCTTCGCGGCCAGGCCGACGCCCTGGGCGTGATTTCCGGACGAGAACGCCACCACCCCGCGTTCGCGCTCCTGTGGACTCATCTGGCCGAGGCGGTTGTAGGCGCCGCGAAACTTGAAGGCGCCGACCCGCTGAAGGGTTTCGGCCTTGATGAAGACGCGGCCTCCGAGACGCTCGTTCAGCGCCGGGCTCTCAAGCAGTGGCGTTACGACGGCATGGCCGGCGAGACGGCGCCGCGCCGCCTCGATATCGGCGAGGATAACGCTCAACGGGCGAACACCATGGTTTCGTCGGCGAAAGACTTGAACTCGAGCGCGTTGCCGGATGGATCGCGCAGGAAAAGGGTGGATTGTTCGCCCGCCTGGCCGGCGAAGCGAACGCCAGGTTCGATCAGGAACTCCACGCCCGACGCACCGAGCCGCTCCGCCATCGCCCGCCACGCCTCGGGTTCCAGAATCAGCCCGAAGTGGCGAATGGGAATGTCCCTGCCATCCACGCCGTTCGTGGGCGTCTGGCCATTGTTCGGACCCAGGTGGGCGACGATCTGATGGCCATGAAAGTCGAAGTCCACCCACTCGGGGCTCGATCGACCCTCGGGACAGCCCAGCAGGCCCCCGTAGAAGGCCCGGGCCTCGTCGAGATCGCGGACGGGAAACGCCAGGTGAAAACGCGGGCGGGTCATTTCACCCTCTTAGCCCCGACGGCGCCGCGAGTGAAAGCCGTGGACTTGGCGCGCCGGGGTCGTGCAGGGTGAAGGCTCGGTCGATAACCACATAGAGAGTTCGCCATGAACGCCCAATCCTTCGATCCCCGGACCTGGACGGCGGCCGGAGAGGCGCTGCTGGCCGACGCCGTCGCCCTGCGCCGGGCGATTCACGCCGAGCCGGAGCTCGGGCTGGACCTTCCCAAGACCACCGCCAAGGTGAAGGCGGCGCTGGCCGGTCTTCCGCTCGAGATCCGCGAGGGTCCCTCGACCAGCGGCCTGGTCGCGATCCTTCGCGGACCGGCCAACGGGCGCACGGTGCTTCTGCGCGGCGACATGGACGCCCTGCCGCTCATCGAAGACACTGGCCTGGCGTTCGCCTCACAGACCGAGGGCGCCATGCATGCCTGCGGCCACGACACCCACGTCGCCATGCTGGCGGGGGCGGCACGGGCGCTCTGCGAGCGGCGAGAACAGCTCGCGGGCACGGTGATGTTCATGTTTCAGCCGGGAGAGGAGGGCTGGCATGGCGCCAGATTCATGATCGACGACGGCCTCCTCGATCCACTCCCCGACGCCGCTTTCGCCCTGCATATCTCACCCAACATGCCCGCCGGCATGTTCGCCGGCCGCGCCGGTCCGCTGCTGGCGGCGTCCGACACCCTGCGCATTCGAGTGATCGGCGCCGGCGGTCACGCCTCCATGCCTCATGACGCCCTCGATCCCATTCCGGTGCTCTGCGAGATCGTCACCGCCTTGCAGACCCTGGTCACCCGCCGCGTGTCGGTGTTCGCGCCGGCGGTGATCACCATCGCCCATATCCACGCGGGCACCACCAGCAACGTCATCCCGGAAGACGGGCGGCTGCTCGGCACGATCCGGACCTTTTCCGAGCAGACCCGGGCCACCATCCACGGAGGCGCGCGACGGGTGGCCGAACACATTGCCGCCGCCCATGGCGCGCGGGCCGAGGTGGAGATCGATCACGGCTTTCCGGTGACGGTTTGCGACGGTCGCGTGACCGGCTTGGCCGAGCGCACCGCCAAGGCGCTGTTCGGTGAAGAGGCATGGGTAACCATGCCCAATCCGATGATGGGCGCCGAAGACTTCGCCTACGTCCTGCAAAAGCTCCCCGGGGCCATGGCCTTCCTCGGCGCGGCGCCCGAAGGCGGCGACTACCGCACCTGCTGCGCCCTGCATTCCAACCGCATGACCCTCAACGAGGACGTGATGGCCCGCGGCATCGCCATGCACTGCGCCATGGCCGAGGCAGCCCTGGGCGGCGATCTCGAACTCTAGCGGCGAATAGCCCTGGAGGCGGTAGGCGCCCCGCGCTAAACGGCTTCGGAAAGGCCGCCCACGGATTGCCCGGCGCGTCGCCTTTCCACCCAAAGCGCGCGGGGGGAGGCTGACGGACGTGGCCAATGTGACGGTGATCGGCGCCCAGTGGGGCGACGAGGGCAAGGGCAAGGTCATCGACTGGCTCGCCGACCGGGCCGACGTGGTGGTCCGTTTCCAGGGCGGCAACAACGCCGGCCACACGATCGTGGTCGGCAACTCGACCTACAAGTTCGCCCTGCTGCCTTCGGGCGTGGTCCAGGGCAAACTTTCGATCATCGGCAATGGCGTGGTCGTCGATCCGTGGGCTCTCGTCGAGGAGATCGACCGCGTGCGCGCGCAGGGCCTGACGATAACGCCAGAAGTCCTGGTCCTGGCCGACAACGCCTGCCTCGTCCTGCCCATGCACCGCGATCTCGACGTCGCCCGGGAAGCCCGGGCCGGGGCGGGAAGGATCGGCACCACCGGACGGGGGATCGGCCCGGCCTATGAGGACAAGGTCGGGCGGCGGGCGATCCGTTTCTGCGACCTCGGCGACGAGGCGGCGCTGGGCGTCAAGATCGAACGCCTGCTCTCCCATCACGCCCCCTTGCGGCTGGGACTGGGCCTACCGGAGGTGACCTCATCGTCCCTGATGAACCTTCTCGCCGAGATCGCTCCCAAGGTGACGCCCTATCTGCGGCCGGCCTGGCGGGTGCTCGACGCCGCGGTGAAGGACGGGCGCCGCGTTCTTTTCGAGGGCGCCCAGGCGACCATGCTCGATGTCGATCACGGCACCTATCCATTCGTCACCTCGTCCAACACCGTGGCGGGACAGGCCGCGGCCGGATCGGGCTCCGGTCCGGCGGTCGGCGGCTATGTGCTGGGAATCGTCAAGGCCTACACCACCCGAGTCGGCGAGGGTCCCTTTCCCTCCGAACTCACCGACGAGACCGGCGAGCGATTGGGGATACGGGGGCATGAGTTCGGCACCAACACCGGCCGCAAGCGCCGCTGCGGCTGGTTCGACGCCGTCCTGGTTCGCCAGTCAGTGGCGATCAGCGGCATCCGGGGCGTCGTGCTGACCAAAATCGATGTGTTGGACGGTTTCGAGACCCTGAAGATCTGCACCGGCTATCGGCTGGACGGCGGGGTCCTGGACTACCTCCCCGCGGGCGTTCGCGAACAGGCCAGGGTCGAACCGATCTACGAAGAGATGGACGGCTGGCGCGAGATCACCCACGGCGCGCGGTCCTGGTCGGCGCTGCCGCCGGCCGCCCGGGCCTACGTGCGCCGCATCGAGGAACTGATCGGCGCCGAGGTCGCCGTCGTCACCACCAGCCCGGAACGCGACGACATCATCGTGCTCCGGGATCCGTTTTTGGGGTAGCGGCCTTCGCTGTGTCGAAAGGGTTTCACTCGCTCGTGAGCAAAATAACCATCGCGGGGTATCTGACCATCGCCGCGATCTCGGGCGGTTGGACGAATTCGGGATTGTGTGGCCACAGCGCCTTGCCCACATTCGGCCCTGGGCCGCCCCCCAGCATCGTTCCGGTGACCCGGCATTATATGGCCAGGCCGACGATCGACGACATTGCTCAGGTCTATCCCAGGCGGACCCTGCGGATTGAGCGCTCGGGCGCCGCCGAAATCAGTTGCATCGCCACGGCCAGCGGGACGCTCAAGGATTGCTTCACGATATGCGAGGAGCCTCTTGACGAGGGGTTCGGCCGGGCGGCGCTGAGCCTGGCGCCACTCTTCAAAATGACAATCATCGCGTCGAAGGAGGTTCACTCCACCGGGGGCAGAGTAGTCGCGGGCGCCAGGGTGGTCATACCAATCCGCTTCGCGCTCCCAAGGACATGATGGGTGTTCCGATGACCCAGACAATGAGCTTGCAGGATCACGACCCGACGAAGGCCAGGGCGGGACGCTCGCCGTCCGCCGCGGACAGCGAAGCGGCCGCTTCCAGGGCCTGCAGGACCGTGTCGATCTTCACGCCGGTGGCGCCGTCGACCAGCCGGCGCACCGCGCCTTCAGATTTGTGGATTTCGCGGGCCAGCGCGGCATTGCTGATTTTGTGCGACCGCATGATCTGAGCTAGCGCGGCGCGCGCGGCGGTCACCACGTCGAGGATCACCAGAGTCTCGCAGTCACCCGCCGCCCGGGGCGGGGGGATGACGCGCCCGCGGGCGAGATAGGCGAGAACCGCCTCTTCCAAGGCGTCGGTGGCCAAGCGCAACGCCTCGTCGCGCGTCGCGCCGCCGGTCAGAGCCTCGGGAATGTCGTCGAAGGCCACCACCCAGTCTCCCGGCTCGTGCTCGGTGAGGCGCGCCGGATAGGCCCAGATCTGCACGGTCGCCTCCACTAGAATTCGTCTCGCGGAATGGCCAGTTGCTTCAGCATGGCGTGAAGGAGGCCCGTTGCGATCTCTCCGGTCTTCACCACGGTGAAGCGTCCACCGATGACCTGGGTGACGTGACCGCCCTTGCCGCGCGAAGGCTCGACATGTTCGTCCAACCCGTTGGCCCTAGCCCACTTGCGCGCTCGGCGAATGAACTGCTCGCCGTTCACCGTCGATTTGTGTCAGGAATAGCAAACGGTCGCAAGGCAATTCGTCGCGTTTGCTACGAATCGCGAGAGCACAATCTCACGCGTTGACGAGATTTCGTTCCACCGCGGCCGCCTGCATGGCCTTCTGGAGCTTCTCGAAGGCGCGCACTTCGATCTGGCGGACGCGTTCGCGGCTGACGCCGTATTCCGTGGCCAGGGTCTCCAGGGTGGTCGGCTCGTCCTTGAGGCGGCGCTCGGTGAGGATATGCTTCTCGCGATCGGTGAGTTCGGTCATCGCCTCCTCGAGCAGGCCCATGCGCAGGGACTTCTCCTCGCTTTCGGCCAGGCGGGTTTCCTGGCTGACCGCCTCCTTGTCTTCCAGCCAATCCTGCCACTCGTTCTCGGAGTCCGAGCGTAGCGGCGCGTTCAGCGAGGCGTCCGGACCGGAGAGGCGCCGGTTCATCGAGATCACCTCGGAATCGAGCACGCCCAGCTTGGTGGCGATCTGGCGCACCTGATCTGGATGCATGTCGCCCTCTTCCAGCGCGCTGATTTCGCTCTTGGCCTTGCGCAGGTTGAAGAACAGCTTCTTCTGCGCCGCCGTGGTGCCCATCTTGACCAGGGACCAGGAGCGCAGGATGTATTCCTGGATCGAGGCCCGGATCCACCACATGGCGTAGGTCGCCAGCCGAAACCCGCGATCGGGCTCGAACTTCTTGACCGCCTGCATCAGCCCGACGTTGCCCTCGCTGATCACCTCGCCGATCGGCAGGCCGTAGCCCCGGTAGCCCATGGCGATCTTGGCCACCAGGCGCAGGTGAGAGGTGACCAGGCGATGAGCGGCGGCCGGATCCTCGTGCTCGCGCCAGCGCTTGGCGAGCATGAACTCCTCGTCCTTGGCGAGCATCGGGAACTTGCGGATCTCGGTGAGATACCGCGACAGGCCGCCATCCGGCGACATGACTGAAAGCGCGCTGACCGCGGCCATGCTGGTGTTCTCTGATCCCTGTTCCGGGCATTTGATCGCCGCGCACGGCGCCGCCCACCCCGCTTCAACCCGTTAGATAGTCAATCGTTGCGGCGCCTTTAAGACGGTTCGCCGACAAGCTCTCTCATGGCGGCGTCAGAGGTTCTGAAGGTCGTCCTCCAGGATCGCCATGTCCGGCGGGGGGGCGGTCTCCAAGCGCAGGATCTCGCCGGTGATCGGGTGGCGGAAACCGAGCACCGCGGCGTGCAGCGCCTGGCGCCTCAGCCCCGCCGCGTCGATCGCCGCGCGGACGGCGGACGCCGGCGGTCCGGAGCCATAGGTCGGATCGCCCAGGCACGGCGCACCCTCGTGCGCGAGGTGAACCCGGATCTGATGCGTCCGGCCGGTCTCCAGCCGGCAATGGACGCGCGCCGCCAATGGCTTCTCGGCGGGACCGAAAACCCGGACGACCTCATAGTGGGTGACCGCCTCCCGCCCCCCCCCGCGCAGCACCGCCATCTTCTTTCGGTCGGTGGTGGAGCGGCCGAGGCGGGTGGCGAGCGTCCCCCGCCGCGACTTCGGCGCGCCACGCGTCAGCGCGACATACGTCCGCTCGATGTCGTGGGCCGCGAACAGGGCCGAGAGGCCGCGGTGCGCCACGTCGGTCTTGGCCGCCACCATTACCCCGGAAGTCAGCTTGTCCAGACGATGGACGATGCCCGGGCGCGCCACCCCACCGATGCCCGAAAGGCTCGTTCCGCAATGGTAGATGAGCGCGTTGACCAGGGTGCCGTCCGGACTTCCCGGCGCGGGATGAGCCGACATGCCGGCCGCCTTGTCGATCACGATCAGGTGCCCGTCCTCGAACAGGACCGTCAGGGCGATGGCCTCGGCCACCGGCTCCGGCGCCGTCGCGGGTGGGATCTCGATGGTGTAGTGGCCCGGCGAGGCGGCGGCCGAAGCATCGTCGATCATCACGCCGTCGTGACGCACCGCGCCCAGGGCCATCAGCGCCTTGAGGCGGCTGCGGGACAGGTCGGGCAGCTTTTCCGACAGGGTCCGGTCGAGCCGGCCGCCGGCCACGGCGAGATGAACCCTGCGGATCACGCTCAACTCACGGCCGCGTCACCAGCGCGCCGTCCTCGACCACCCGGTAGAAACAGGACCGGAACCCCACGTGGCAGGCGCCGCCGTCGCCGCCGGGAACCACCTTCAGCCACACCGCGTCCTGGTCGCAGTCGATGCGGACCTCCGTCACCCGCTGCACCTGCCCGCTGGTTTCCCCCTTGCGCCAGAGCGCCTGCCGCGAGCGGCTGAAATAGTGCGCTTCGCCCGTCGCCAGCGTGCGCGCCAAGGCCTCCGCGTCCATCCACGCGAGCATCAGCACCTCGCCGGTTTCGCCGTGGGTGGCGACGGCGGCGATCAGTCCGTCGCCGTCGAATCTCGGCGCCAGCACCGTCCCTCTCTCAAGCGCTGCGACGTCGGCGGCGATGGGGAAGTGCGTCTCACCCACGGGCCGGCCTATTTTCGGTTGCAGAAGTCGAGGAACCGCCGCTGCAGCGCGCCGTCGGTGCGGAACACGCCGGTGAATTGGGTGGTTATGGTCGAGACGTGCCGGTGGTTGACGCCTCTGGTGGTCATGCACTGATGTTCGGCGTCGATCAGCACGGCGACGCCGGCCGGCCGCAGGCTATCGACGATGGCGTCGGCGATCTGCTGGGTGAGGGTCTCCTGGGTCTGCAGGCGGCGGGAGAAGATCTCCACCACCCGGGCGAGCTTGGAAATCCCCACCACCTTGTTGGTCGGCATGTAGGCGACATAGGCCTTGCCCAGGAACGGGGCCATGTGGTGCTCGCAGTGGCTCTCGACCTCGATCTCGCGGAGCATGACGATGTCATCGTAGCCCTGGACATCCTCGAAGGTCCGGTCGAGTTCCCGGGCGGGATCCTCGTGATAGCCGCTGAACCACTCGCCATAGGCGTCCACCACCCGGCGAGGCGTATCGACCACCCCCTCGCGGCGGGGATCGTCGCCGGCCCAGGCGATCAGGGTGCGCACCGCCGCCATGGCTTCGTCGCGGGAGGGCCGCTTGACCGCCTCCAGCTCGGCCTCGCCGCCGATCGAGCCTCGTTCGCCGGTCACGGCATCCATGAAGGGGCCTTCCCTGGGGCCTGAAGCGTCGCGAGGGGCCTGATTGGCATCCCGGCCGGCCAGTCTCTATATGGCCGCCGTCCCGCCGCCCGCAACCATCGCTACCCGCAATCGCCTTTGGCAGCCGCCGCAGCGCCACGTGGTTCCATTACTCGACCTGCTCCCAACCCAAGGAGGTGGCCGCCGCGTATGCCTCGTCCTCTTGGGCATTCAATGCGAGGTAGCGTGGCAGCAGGTCCGCCGGAATTCGGTCCGCGTGTGAATATTTCGACTTGAACTCCGTGGCGATGATCCCGGAATAGCCGGCTGCCTGCTCAATCATGGCCACTCCGTTGCGGGGATCGTATTTCAGGATCACGCCGGCGACCGCGATCGCATCCGCGTTCCGTTCCACCCCGAGGAGATATTCCACCACCGTCCGGCCATCAGCGCCACGCTCTGCCCGCGGGTCAGTGTGCGCATGTAGAGGCCGCTCTCCAGAGCGCGGTCGGACATTTGGCGCCTGTTGTCGTATCCAGGAGTCGCGCGCCGGGTAGGCGCCGCTCGTCGTCTCCAGGTTCATTGTATGCCCGGCAGCATCGGTGTAGCGCACGAATTCGTGCAGCGGGGCCATCGCCAGAGCGACGTTGGGTCCCATCCGGTCGGCCAGGATCAGATAGAGCGCGGGCATCGAGACACAGTTCCCGCGTCGCGTCGTCAGATAGGTGGAAAGGAGCTTGTTGCGAATGTCCTTCCCGAAGGGATCGGCATGATCATAGCCGAACGGTCGGTCGCCGTTCCACGGGCCGCTCTCGTAGATGACCTTCCGAAGCGCCTTCAACTTCGTGGGGTTGTCGGCCCCGGGACCGGCCATCGCTTCGGCCGTGTGCTCCAGACGGTCGAGGTCGGCGGAAGTCCGCGCGGTGTTGATTGAAGGATCGATGATCCGGTCAAATGTCAACTTCGCCCGCGCGAAATCGAGTTTTCCGTCCGGCGCGCTCAACGCTTGGGCGACAATCATCGCCGGCGTGGGATGACTCGCGGCAACCGCTGCGTGGCTGGCCGTGCCGCTGAGCAAGACCCAGGTCGATATCAACGGAAAGGCCGCCTGCGCGCGCTTCAAGTCACCGACCATATCTTGAAGGTGGGGTTTTGGGAATATAATGCTTCTTCTTCATTGTGCAACAACTAGGAGCTTAACGTCCCGTATCTTCTCAACAACTATAGTTCGGTTTATTCGACCCAGAGGCGAGTATTTGAATAATCCCACAAATCTTGCCGTAATCCGCTTTCCGTCCGCGTCCGCGCCCGCGTCGCCGGTCTTGTATGCCGCCGACATCAACGGCGTCCTATCTCGTTTGCTCACAATTTCGTCTTCAATGTCCAAAGAAATACCCTTCGCGTCGCAATCGTCGTCCACCAAGCCGAGGCCGTGAAATCCACCGATGACGTGACCCGAAACCTCTACGCGCTGGTTGGAAAAACGTTCGGGGGCATTCACCAAATCGCAGATTGAGATCGTTGTCGCACGCAATGGTCGCGCCGAGGCGGACGGGCCGAGGGAACCGAGGCATAAGATCGCAGTGATAGCCAAGAAGTCGATCTTGAGTTCGCCGCTAGTGTGACTTGCCATTTTCGACATCCTCAACTCCGGAAGTCAGTTTGGAGCGCAGGTGCCCTGCTTGCAGTCCAAGTTCGTCGCTCTCTCGGCGTTGCTGTCGAATGCACGATTTTGTTCCGTTGGAGATATTCCCGGCCGCCACACGCCATAGCCGGATGGAACACCAAGGCCCTGATTCACGTACGATTGAGTCTCGAAACCGTGCCGTTCGCTTTGATACACCTCGCTGCGGCGCCACGACCCGCTGCCCCGAGCGCGGTCGTCCATGCCTTGCTGGCCTTCGTGCGCCACGGCCGCCGCCAACTCGGAGGCCGGCATCGAGCCGTCGGACCGTCCCGAGAACGTATCGCTGAACTCCTTCAGATTGATGCCGACTTCGATGTGCGTGCCAGCCATGTTTTCCACCGACAATCCACTCTTGTTGAAGCTGAAGTTCACGCCGGTGCTTGGATCGTTCGCCTTTCCATAGAATTTGAGCACGGCTTTCAGGGCATTCTGGCCTTTCGACCCGGCCGGCAGCGCCGAAGCGGCCGTTTTGTCGTTTGCCAGGACTTTGGAGATTGCGCCGCACTGCGTGGACGTACCGGAACATGTGTAGAGTCCAAGCGGGTCTTTTCCGTTGACCGGGTCGTCAGCGGCATATTCGTAGAGGTTGGGACCCTGTTTCAGACCGGCCGGGTCGGGCTGAAGGAACCTGGCTTGGCTCACGTTGGCGCCGAGGAGGCATATGAGCGTGGCCAGCGGTGGCGCGAGTAGAAGCCATCGATCGGTCATCCAAGATCCCCCGAGACTGCGTGTTGTCTGCCCTCTCCCGCCCTCCGTCAATCACCCGAGAGTTCGCGGTCAGCTCATTCGAGAGGTGGCCTGGCGGAGGGCGGATCGATATATGAGGGCCGCCCCACTTGGCTTCCGACTCCGCTTCGGCACCCGATGACCCTGCGCCTGCACGACACCATGGCCCGCGAGAAGCGGCCCTTTGTCCCCGCCGATCCGGCGCGGGTGACGATGTATGTCTGCGGCCCGACGGTCTACAACTACGCCCACATCGGCAACGCCCGGCCGGTGGTGGTGTTCGACGTTCTCTTCCGCCTGCTCCGCCGGCTGTACGGCGAGGACCACGTCCTCTACGCCGCCAACGTCACCGACGTGGACGACAGGATAAATCAGAAGGCGGCCGAGGAAGGCGTTCCCATCGACGTGGTGACGGCGCGGTATATCGACGCCTACCATGCCGACATGTCGGCCCTGGGCGCGCTGGCGCCGACCTTCGAGCCGCGCGCCACCCGGACGATGGACGCCATCGTCGCCATGATTGGACGCCTGGTGTCGGCAAATGCGGCCTACGAGGCCGAGGGGCACGTGCTCTTCGACACCCAGGCCTGGGCAGGCTACGGCGAACTCTCCGGGCGATCCCTGGACGACATGATCGCCGGCGCCCGGGTCGAGGTCGCGCCCTACAAACGTCATCCGGCCGACTTCGTGCTGTGGAAACCGTCCAAGGCCGGAGAGCCGGTATGGGAAAGCCCCTTCGGCCCCGGCCGCCCGGGATGGCACATCGAATGCTCGGCGATGATCGAAGAGACCCTGGGCCTGCCGATCGACATCCACGGCGGCGGCGCCGACCTGATCTTCCCCCACCATGAGAACGAGCGCGCCCAGGGCGTCCGCGCCGGCGGCGAGGACCGGACCTACGCCCGCTACTGGCTGCACAACGGTTTCCTCAACATGGGCGAGGACAAGATGTCCAAGAGCCTGGGCAACGTCGCCCTGGTCCACGACCTGATCACCCGGGTCCCGGGCGAGGCCCTGCGCTGGGCTCTCCTCGCCTCGCACTACCGCCAGCCCCTGGCCTGGAGCGAGGAGGGCGCGCGCAACGCCAGGAGCGCCCTCGACACCCTCTATGGCGCCCTTCGCCGGGCCGGCGGCGTCGTGGCCGCCGACGCCCGGCCTTCGCCGGCCTTCATCGAGGCGCTGGAGGATGATCTCAACACGCCCAGGGCCAATGCCGAACTCTTCGCCCTCGCCCGCCGCCTTGAGACCGCCGAGCCCGCCGAGCGCGCGCGCGCCAAGGGTGAACTCCTGGCCAGCGGCGCCCTGGTCGGATTTCTCCAGGCCGACCCGCAAGCCTGGTTCCACGGCGCGGCGGACGTGGCGCTGAAGGCGCGGATCGAGGACCTCGTCGCCCGGCGGATCCGGGCGCGCGCCGACAAGGACTGGGCCAGCGCCGACGCCATCCGCGCCGAACTGGCCGGTCTCGACGTCGAGGTCATGGACAGCGCCGATGGCGCGACCTGGCGGATGAGGGAGCCCGCCTGATGCGGGTCAAGATCGAGCATCGCCTGGGTATTCGCGCGCCGGCCGAGGCCATCTGGTCGGTAATCGCCGACATCGACGCCTGGCCGCAGTGGAATCCGCTCTATCCCAAGGCCGAGGGGACCCTGCGAATCGGCGGCCCGCTGACCCTGGAAGTGGCTCTGCCCGGACAGGCCCCGCGCGCCCTGCGGCCCGTCATCGTCGACTGGGTGCCCAACGAGCAGATTCTCTGGCGGCTCTCCCTGCTCGGCGGACTGATTCGCTCCACCCGATTCCTGGAGATCGAAAAGCTGGCCGACAGCGCCTCGATCTTCTCCAACGGCGAGATGTTCGAGGGGCTCTTGGGCCCCGGCGCCGGCCGCCGCCTGCGCGGCGCTCTGCGCGCCGGCTTCGCGGCCATGGGCGAGGCGGTCAAGGAGCGGGTCGAGGCGCGGTGGCGCGCCGATAACAGCGACCCCATCTGAGGGCCGGCCATGATCGACGATCTCTACTCCGCCAGGATTCTTAGCTTAGCCGCCAACATGCCGCGGGCCGGCCGGCTCGATGCGCCCGACGCGTCGGCGGAGAAGACGGCCAAGCTCTGCGGCAGCCGGATCGTCGTCGATGTGGTCATGCGCGAGGGTCGGGTCGCCGATTTCGCCCAGGAGGTGAAGGCCTGCGCTCTGGGGCAGGCGGCGGCGGCGGTGCTCGGGGCCAACGTCATCGGGGCCAGCCCCGCGGAAATCGAAATGGCCCGCGATCAATTCCGTGCTATGCTGAAAGCGGGCGGACCCCCGCCCGAAGGACGTTTTTCGGATCTCGCCGTGCTCGCCCCCGTGAAGGACTATCCGCCCCGCCACGCCTCGGCGTTGCTGGCTTTCGAGGCCACGGCGGAGGCTTGCCGCGCCGCCATGGCCGCGCCGCCCACGCGAACTAGCCGCGCCGGCGCGGCCTGATCAATCGGATCGGTCGATCCCTTCCCACGCCGGCATGAATCTCTATGAACGCTGCGTCAGATGGGGCCACCGCGCCTACAAGCTGACGCTGTCGCCCTGGATCGGGCGCCAATGCCGTTTCCTGCCGACCTGTTCGGACTATGCGGCGGAGGTCCTGATCGCCCACGGACCGGTTCGCGGCGGCGCCCTGGCGCTGCGCCGCATCCTGAAGTGTCACCCCTTCGGCGGCTCGGGCTACGACCCGGCCCCGCCGCCTCGAAAGTCCTGAGACATGATCGACCTCAAATTCCCCGACGGCCAGGTCCGCCGGTTCGAGCCCGGCGTGAGCGGCGCCGACGTGGCCACGGCGATCTCGCCGTCGCTGCGCAAGAAGGCCCTGCTGGTGAAACTCGACGGGCGATTGCTAGACCTCGCCCGGCCGCTGGAAACGGGCGGGGCGTTCGAGATCGTCACCCGCGACTCGCCCGAGGCGCTGGAGGTCATCCGCCACGACACCGCCCATGTCCTTGCCGAAGCGGTGCAGGCGCTGTTTCCGGATACCCAGGTGACCATCGGCCCCAACGTCGAGGACGGCTTCTTCTACGACTTCGCCCGCGACGAGCCGTTCTCCCTCGACGATCTGGCGGCGATCGAAGCGCGCATGCGCCGGATCGTCGATCGCGACGAAGCGATCACGCGCGAGGTCTGGGATCGCGACCAGGCCATCGCCCACTTCGACGGCATCGGCGAGCACTACAAGGCCCAGATCATCCGCGACATCCCCAAGGGCGAGCCGATCAGCGTCTATCGCCAGGGGGCGTGGAAGGATCTCTGCCGGGGTCCGCACCTGCCCTCGACGCGCCACGTGGGCAAGGCGTTCAAGCTGACCAAGCTCGCCGGCGCCTATTGGCGGGGCGATCAGGCCAACGCCCAGCTGCAGCGCATCTACGGCACGGCCTGGGCGTCGGAGGCGGACCTCGCGGCCTATCTGAAGCGCCTCGAGGAGGCCGAAAGGCGCGATCACCGCAAGCTCGGTGCGGCCATGGATCTGTTCCACACCCAGGAAGAGGGCCGGGGGATGATCTTCTGGCACCCCAAGGGCTGGACGCTCTACCGCACCCTGCTGGCCTATGTCCGCCGGCGCGTCGAGGCGGCCGGATACGTCGAGGTCAAGACCCCGCAGATTCTCGACAAATCCCTGTGGGAGCGGTCGGGGCACTGGCAGAAATTCCGCGCCGAGATGTTCGCCTGCGAGGACGCGGCCGGCGACGTCATGGCCGTCAAGCCGATGAACTGCCCCGGCCACGTGCAGATCTTCAACCACGGCCAGCGGTCCTACCGCGAGTTGCCGATCCGCATGGCCGAGTTCGACGGTCTGCATCGCAATGAGAGTTCCGGCTCGATGCATGGCCTGATGCGGGTGCGGGGCCTGGCCCAGGACGACGGCCACGTCTTCTGCACCCAGGACCAGATCGAGGCCGAGTCCCGAATGTTCATCGAACTGCTTCAGCGGGTCTACGCCGATCTCGATGTCGAGCTTCATTCGGTGAAACTCGCCCTGCGCCCGGACCAACGGTTCGGCACGGACGCCGACTGGACCCTCGCCGAGGACACCCTTGAGCGCGCGGCCAACGCCGCCGGCGTCGAGGTCGAGCGGATCGCGGGCGAGGGCGCCTTCTACGGCCCCAAGCTCGAGTTCCACCTGCGCGACGCCATCGGCCGCACCTGGCAGTGTGGAACCCTGCAGCTCGACTATGTCCTTCCCGAGCGCCTGGACGCCTCGTACATCGGCGAGGACGGTGACAAGCACCGCCCGGTGATGCTGCATCGCGCGATCCTGGGATCGATGGAGCGGTTCGTCGGTGTGCTGATCGAACACCACGCCGGCGCCTTTCCGCTGTGGCTGGCCCCGGTGCAGGTGGTGGTGGCGACGATCACCTCCGACGCCGACGGCTTCGCGGTCGATGCGGCCAGCCGGCTGCGCCGCGCCGGCCTTCGGGTGGAGACCGACCTGCGCAACGAGAAGGTCGGCTACAAGGTGCGCGAGCATTCCCTGGCCAAGGTTCCGGTGATCGCCGTGGTCGGCCGCCGCGAGGCCGAGGAGGGCAAGGTTGCCCTGCGCCGCCTGGGCTCCGACGGCCAGCAAGTGCTGGGTCTCGACGAGGCGGTCGCCGTCCTCGCCGGCGAGGCGACGCCGCCTGATTTGCGCCGGGCCTAATCCTCGATCTCAATCGGACGATCGACGATGATGACGCCGTCGCCTATCCGCACGTCCGGGACCGCGGCCTTGGTGAAGGGGACCCACCATGTGGGACCGCCGCTCGACGGCTCGATCTCCAGGAGGTCCCCCGCCCCGAAGTTGGACACCATCCGCACACGGCCTAGCGGAGCGCCGTCCGGGGCGCGGACGGCGAGGCCGGTCAGGTCGGCGAGATAGAACTCGTCCTCGTCCGGCGCCGGCAGGGCGTCCCGGGCGACGTAGAGGCGCAGTCCGCGCAGCGCCTGAGCCTGTTCGCGCGTGGCGACTTCCTTGGCCCGGCCGATCACGGCCTTGCCCTGGGCGCGGCCGGACTCCAGGGTCAGCGCCGGCCCACCATCCTCGCGCGACAGCGGGCCATAGCGCAGCAGCGCCAACGGATCATCGGTAAACGCCGTGATCCGCACCTCGCCCTTGACCCCGAACGCCCCGGCCACCTGGCCGACGAGGATCAGACGCGAGGTCAAGTTCCCTTCTCCCCTCGCGGGAGAAGGTGGCCCGCGTGAGCGGGTCGGATGAGGGGGCGCGCCGGCTTCAGGGATTGGCGTCGCCGACTCGCTCGGGGAGAGACCACCCGACCCCTCATCCGGCCGCCTCTCGGCGTCCACCTTCTCCCGCAAGGGGAGAAGGGTAGGAGACGGTCTCTCACGCCGCGACCCGGCTTAGCCCTCTTCCGCCGCCGGCTCGGCCGCCGCTTCCCGGGCGCCTTCAGATCCAGCCTCGGTCGCTTCAGCCTCGGTGGTAACCGCTTCGACCTCCGCCGCCGGCGTTTCCTCGACTGTCGCTTCCACGACTACCTCGGGTTCGGCGGCGGCTTTGCCGGCATCCTCCTGGGCGACATCTTCCGCCGGCGCGGCTTCGGACACCGGCGCTTCCTCGGCGGCCGGAGTCTCCTCCACCGCCGGTTCCTCCGGCGGCGGAGCGGCGGCCAGGGCGGCGGCGCGTTCCTCGCGTTCCTTCATCCGCTCCTTGGCCTTCGCGTGGGGTTCACCCTTCTTGAGGTTGGTCCCATGCTCCCACCTGGCGAGTCCCTGGGTGGAGAGGAACCGCGCCACCCGCTCAGTGGGCTGGGCGCCCTTGCCGAGCCATTCGGTGATCCGTTCGCCCTTGAGCACCAGGCGCCCGGCGTCGTCCTTCTTCAGCAGGGGATTGTAGGTTCCGACCTTCTCGATAAACCGGCCGTCGCGTGGGCTATGGCTGTCGGCGACGACGATGGAATAGTAGGGGCGCTTCTTGGCGCCGCCCCGGGCGAGACGAATCTTGAGCATGGCTGTCCTTTTTGAGGTTGGGTGGTCAGGATTTCTTGAATGGGTTGAAGTTCGCCGCCGGGCCGCCGCCGAGGCCGGGCAGGACGGGCGGTCGCGCGGCGACGCCGCCGAGGGCCTTGAGCGGATCCATCCCGCCGCCGGCGAACATGCCAGCCATTCGGGCCAGGCCCTTGCCGCCGCCGCGCGACATCATCTTCACGGCGTCCTGCATCTGGCGGTGCTGCTTGAGCAGCCG
>DASRLN010000032.1:0-13629 GCA_035648435.1 Caulobacteraceae bacterium | reverse complement strand
CCGAAACCCTGCTCGGCGAAATCCGCGATCTTCTGGCCAGGAACGCCGTCTCCGGTCCGGCGTGAGGTCAGGCGCGGGTCGATGGCCATCGCCAAGATCTGCGGCCTGTCGACCGCGTCCACGGTAGCCGCCGCCTTGGCGGGGGGCGCGGCTTTCGTCGGCTTCAACTTTTTCGACGCCAGCCCCCGCCGCGTCACCGTGGAAGCCGCCGCCGCCCTCGCCGCGCCGGCGCGGGGCAACGCCAAGATCGTCGCCGTGACCGTCGATCCCGATGACGCCCTGGTCGATCGGCTGGCGCACATCTTGCGGCCCGACCTCATCCAGCTCCATGGGCGCGAATCGCCGTCGCGATCGCGCGAGATCGCGCGGCGGGTGGGGGCCGGGGTGATCAAGGCCATCGCCGTCTCGCAAGCCGCCGATGTCGATGCCGGCGCGGACTATGATGGCGCCGTCGATCATCTGATGTTCGACACGAAATCTCCGCCGGGCGCCGACCGGCCAGGCGGCGCCGGAATCAGCTTCGACTGGGATCTGCTCACCGGGCGTCGATTCGAGCGCCCATGGTTCCTGGCCGGCGGCCTCGATCCATGGAACGTGGCGGTGGCGATCGGCCAGTCGGGAGCGCCGATGGTCGATGTTTCCTCTGGCGTGGAGCGGGGTGCGGGCCTAAAGGACCCGGCTCTCATCCGGGCCTTCCTCGAGGCGGTCCGCCGCGTCTAAAGTTCGCCGGCCCTTCGCCCTGACCCACGCCTTGCTCCACAACGATTTCACCGCCTACCCGGACGGTCGCGGATTCTTCGGCGACCATGGCGGCCGTTTCGTCGCCGAAACCCTGATGCCTCTGGTCCTGGCGCTGGACGACGCCTACGCCGCCGCCAAGGGAGATCCGGCCTTCCAGGCCGAACTCGCCGGCTACCTGACCCACTATGTCGGCCGGCCCAGTCCGCTCTATCTGGCCCGCCGCCTGACCGGTCATTTCGGCGGCGCGCGAATCTACCTCAAGCGCGAGGACCTCAACCACACCGGTTCGCACAAGATCAACAACTGCCTGGGACAGATTCTCCTGGCCCGTCGGATGGGCAGGACGCGGATCATCGCCGAAACCGGCGCCGGTCAGCACGGCGTCGCGGCGGCGACGGTATGCGCCCTCTTCGGTCTTCCCTGCGTCGTCTACATGGGGGTGGTGGACGTCGAGCGGCAGGCGCCGAACGTCCTTCGGATGAATCTGCTCGGCGCCGAAGTGCGTCCGGTGACCAGTGGCGCGGCGACGCTGAAGGACGCCACCAACGAGGCGCTGCGCGACTGGGTGAGCCATGTTCACGACACCTATTATCTGATCGGGTCGGCCGTCGGCCCCCACCCCTACCCGATGATGGTCCGCGATTTCCAGGCCGTGATCGGCGCGGAGACCCGCGTGCAGGCGCTTGAGGGCGAAGGACGATTGCCGGACGCCCTTGTCGCCTGCGTCGGCGGCGGGTCGAACGCCATCGGCCTCTTCCATCCCTTCCTGAACGACGAAGCGGTTCGCCTGTTCGGTGTCGAGGCGTCGGGCGAAGGCGTCGAGACCGGCCGTCATGCCGCCGCCCTGGGCGCGGGCCGCCCGGGCGTGCTCCACGGCGCCAGGAGCTATCTGCTGCAGGACGCCGACGGCCAGATTCTCGAGGCTCATTCGATTTCCGCCGGTCTCGACTATCCAGGTGTCGGTCCGGAACATTCCTGGCTGCGCGATGTCGGTCGCGCCCACTATCTCACCGCGACGGACCATGAAGCGATGGCCGCCTTCCGGCTCTGCGCCCGACTGGAAGGCATCGTTCCGGCCTTGGAGTCCTCCCACGCCCTGGCCAGGCTTCCCGAGGTGATCGCGCAGGCGCCTGGCGACGGGTTCGTCGTCGTCGGCCTCTCCGGGCGCGGCGACAAGGATCTGGCGACGGCGTCGGCCCGGCTCGGAGCCGGGGCTTGAGCGTCGAGCGGATCGACGCGCGGTTCGCCGAACTCGCCGATGAAGGCCGCGCCGGCTTCGTGGCCTATGTCATGGCCGGCGACCCGGACCTCGCCGCCTCCCGCGCCATCCTCGCCGGGCTCCCCGGGGCCGGCGCCGATGTGATCGAGCTGGGCTTTCCGTTCTCCGATCCCATGGCCGAGGGTCCGCCGATCCAGCGGGCCGCGGCGCGGTCGCTGAAGGCCGGCATGACGCTTGAGGGCGTCCTGGATCTCGCCCGCGGGTTCCGCCAAACCGACGTCACGACGCCGGTGATCCTGATGGGCTACCTCAATCCCTTGCTCACCCATGGCATCGCCGCCTTCGCGCGGAACGCGGCCGCCTGCGGCATCGATGGGGTGATCGTGGTCGATTGCCCGCCGGAGGAGGCCGGATCGCTCACCGACGCCCTGGACGGCGAGGGCCTCGCGCTCATCCGCCTGGTCGCGCCGACCACCGATGATCGACGACTCCCCCTTGTCCTCACCGGCGCCCGCGGGTTCGTCTACTTCGTGTCGGTCGCCGGCGTGACCGGAGAGAAGGAGGCCGATGCCGCCGTCGTGGGACCGGCGGTCGAAAGGATTCGCGCCGCCTCGCCGCTGCCGGTCGCCGTCGGCTTCGGTATTCGCACCCCGGAGCGGGCGGCTGAAGTGGCGCGTGTCGCCGACGCGGTGGTGGTCGGATCGGCGCTGGTCGACGAGATTGTCGTGGCCATCGCACGGAACCGTGATCCTGCCGCGAAAGTTCTGGAAACCGCTGCCCGCCTCGCTAAGGCTGTGCGGTCGGCGCGAACCGCCGGATAGAGACTGCCGACCCTCGAATGGCCCTGACCGACGACAAGAAGAGCAAGCCCGCGCGACCGCCGCCGTCGGCCAATCGCGAGCGCGGCGGCTGGCTGGCCAAGATCGCTCCCGGCGTGCGCAAGCTCGTCACCCGGCGCGAGACACCGGACAACCTGTGGGTCAAATGCCCTGACACCGGGGAGATGATCTACCGCGCCGATCTGGAGGCGGCTCTGTGGGTGACTCCCGCCGGCCGGCACATGCGTATCCGCCCGTCCCTGCGCTTCGCCTACACCTTCGATGGCGGCAGGTGCAAAGGCGTCGCCCTTCCCAAGACCCCAGACGATCCGCTCGGTTTCACCTACGGCAAGTCCTATCGCGAAAGCCTGGCGGCGGCGCGCAAGGCCACCGGCGAGACCGACGCCATGGCGTTGGCCGAGGGCGAGATCGGCGGCGTCCCGACCGTCGTGCTGGTCCAGGATTTCGCCTTCATGGGCGGCTCTCTCGGCGCCGCCGCCGGCGAGGCGTTCCTGGCCGCCGTGGACGAAGCGGTGAAGCGTAAATCGCCACTGGTGGTGTTCACCGCCTCCGGTGGCGCGCGAATGCAGGAGGGCGCCCTGTCGTTGATGCAGCTGGCCCGGACCACCGCCGCCATCCAGCGCCTGCGCCGGGCGCATCTGCCATATGTTGTCGTCTTGACTGATCCCACCGCCGGCGGCGTCACCGCCTCCTACGCCATGCTCGGCGATGTCCACCTGGCCGAGCCCGCGGCGCTGATCGGGTTCGCGGGGCGCCGGGTGATCGAGGAGACGATCCGCGAAACCCTGCCGGCTGCCTTCCAGACCGCGGAATTCCAGGTCGAGCACGGCATGGTCGATCGGGTGGTCGCCCGCAAGGAACTCCCCTCTGTTCTCGGCTCGATCCTCCGTACGCTGATGATGGGACGCGCCCGCCTCGCCGCCGCCTGATCGCGCTCCGGGGCATGACCACGACGCCATCCGCGCCTCGGACGGCGTGATTGCGCGCCTGCGCGCTCTGCACCCGACCTTGATCGATCTTTCCACCGGCCGGATCGAGCGCCTGCTGAACGCCCTCGGCCGGCCGCAGGATCGCATGGCGCCGGTGATCCATGTCGCCGGCACCAACGGCAAGGGCTCGACCACCGCCTATCTGCGCGCCATCGCCGAAGCCGCCGGCCTCGAAGTCCATGTCCTCACCTCGCCGCACCTGGTGCGCTTTTCCGAGCGTATCCGGCTGGCCGGCCGGTTGATCTCCGACGAGGCGCTTTGCGACCGCATCGACGAGGTCGAGGCCGCCAACCGCGGCGCCCCGATCAGCTTCTTCGAGATCACCACCGCCCTGGCCTTTCACGCCTTCGCCGAAACCCCGGCGGATCTCTGCGTCGTCGAGGTCGGCCTGGGCGGTCGGTTCGACGCCACCAACGTCTTCACCGCTCCGGCGGTCAGCGTGATCACGCCGGTGGATTACGACCACTTGGAGATGCTGGGACCCGAGCTGAGCCGGATCGCCTGGGAGAAGGCCGGGATCATCAAGGCCGGCAGGCCGGCCGTCGTGGCGCGGCAGCGCGAGGAAGCGTGGGAGGTGATCGAAGCCGAGGCGGCGGCGCTCGCCGCGCCCCTGACCCTGATGGGCCGCGACATCGACACCGGCGAGGCGAACGGGCGATTGTGGGTCCAGCTCGCCGACCGGCTGTTTGATCTTCCCGCGCCGAGCCTGTTCGGAGCCCACCAGTTCGACAATGCCGGACTGGCGGTCGCGGCGCTGGCGATCTGGAACGACCCCCGGATCGGCGAGGCGGCGATGGCGCGGGGCGTTTCGAGCGCTGCCTGGCCGGGGCGGTTTCAGCGTCTCACCCGGGGACCGTTCGCCGCGCTGGCCGCCGCCCGCGGCGCCGACGTCTGGCTCGACGGCGGCCACAATCCCCACGCCGGCCGGGCGCTGGCCGACGCCTGCGCGCGTCTGGTCCGGGACGGTCGGCCCATGGTCCTGATCGTCGGGATGCTGGGGCGAAAGGACGCCGTGGGCTTCTTCAGGCCGTTCGCGGACCTCTCGCCCCGGGTGCTGACCACGGCGTTCGAATCGTCATCGGCGACGCCGGCCGAAACGCTGGCCGAGGCGGCGCGGTCGGCGGGTTTTCGCGCCGAGCCCGTGGATGGCGCGCGCGCCGCCCTGGCGCGGGCTCTCGAGGCCGAGGGTCCGGCGCCGCACGTGCTGATCTGCGGATCGCTGCATTTCGCCGGCGACATCCTGGCCGCCAGCCCGGAGACCTGGCCGACTTGACCCCTCGGCTCAGGCGACCGCCTTGATTCCGGCTTCCGCCAGCCAATCGAGGATTCTTTGCTTGGGCATGGCGCCGACCTTCATCGAGGTCATCTGGCCGTCTCGGAACAGCATCATGGTCGGAATTCCCCGCACCCCATAGCGCGACGGCGTCATCGGGCTGTCCTCGATGTTGAGCTTGGCGATGGTGAGGTCGGCGCCGAGTTCGCCGGCGATTTGCTCCAGGGCCGGCCCGATCTGCTTGCACGGGCCGCACCACTCGGCCCAGAAATCGACCAGGACCGGCTTGCCCGACTTCAGGACATCCTGCTCGAAACTCGCGTCGGTGACGGCGACGGTGGTCATGGAAAGACGGTCTCCTCTGGCGCCAGCCGCGCCGCTGCATGATGGTCATTTAGGCAAGACCCGATTTGCTTCAACTGGCCAGAGCCAAGTTGGCGAGCGCCTCGGCCATGAGTTTTTCTGGAACGGCCATGAGCCTAGGCCCGTCGGTCCACACCAGGGCGGCCTCGACCGGCCGGTCGGGGAAGACCTCGGCGAGGACGGCGGCGTAGATCGCCATCTGGGTGATGTAGAGGGGATCACAGTCCTCGATGGCCGCCGGGGCCGGGCGGTTGGTCTTGTAGTCGATGACCAGGACGCGGCCTTTCTCCACCACTAGCCGGTCCATCCGGCCGGAGACACGCAAGGACGGCGGCAGGCGCGGCGAGCCGCCGGCGATGGCGACTTCAGCTCTGGAGCCGGGAGCGAACACCGGCGCAAAGACGGGGTCGGCGAGGACGGCGAGGGCGCAGCCGGCGATCTCCCGGCGCTGCGCCGAGGTGAGATCAGCCTCGGCGGCGAGCAGTCGATCGGCCGTGGCGGCGTGGGCGGCGGGATCGATGTCAGGGAGGATCTGGAGGAGGCGATGGATGACGTCGCCGCGCCGCCAGCGGCCCAGGCCCGACACCGACTCCAGGGGCGAGGGGGCCGGCGGACCGGCGCTTTCCACCGCCTTGGAGGGAGACCGCCAGAGGGTGAGCGGCCCCTCATCCGGGGCGGCGAGGGTGGTCCAGTCGGGGGGAGAACACCGTGGTGGGCCGGGGTCCGGCTCCGAGGGTGCGGCGACCGGATCGGCGCCGATGCGGCGGCGGCCTTCGCCGATGTCGGCCGGCGGCGCCGGCGAGGCGGTGAAGGCGCGCTGGACGTAGTCGTACCAGCTGCGCTCGAAGAGGCGCGGCGAGACGATCCCGCAGACGATAAGCCGGTCGCGGGTCCGGGTCAGCGCGACATAGAGCAGGCGCAGGGATTCCTGGTCGCACCGGGTCTGGCGCGCCTCCCGCGCCGCCGCGGAGGCGACGCAGTCATCGGCCTTGCGCGGCGCCCACAGGAAGCCTCCTTGCGGATCGGCGAGCAGCGGTCCGCCCTGATCGGTGGCGCGGGTGGTGGTGTCGGGCAGGAAGACGATCGGGGCCTCCAGGCCCTTGGCGCCGTGGACCGTCATCACCCGCACCTCGCGGACGCCGCCGCCTGGGCCTTCGCCCGGCTCGCGCTTCACGTCGAGATCGATCCGCCCGATCCGAGCGATGAAGCTTTCCAGGTCCCAGGCTCCGGCGTCCTCGGCGGCGAGCGCCTGGGAGAGAAAGGCGTCGAGAGCCTCCCGGGCTTCGGCCCCCAGGCGGGTGAGGATGCGCTGGCGCATCGAGCGCCCGTCGGCGTCGGCGCGCGCCAAGGCGTCCTGATAGAAGTCGAAGGGGGAAAACCGGCGCGCGGCGGCGATCAGGCCGCGCAGGAGTTCGGAGGCGGCGGCCCAGTGATCGTGTTCGGCGGCTCGGCTGCGCAGGGTCCGCCACAACGACCCCTGCCGACTGTAGGCGAGTTTGAAGAGGTCGTCCTCCGAGAGGTCGCAGAACGGGCCGCGCAGGACGCCCGCCAGGCTGAGGTCGTCGGCGGGGAAGAGGGCGACCTTGGCGAGGGCGACCAGATCCTCGAAGAGGCCGTGCTGGGAGAGCTTCAGCCGGTCGGCGCCGCCCACCGGCACCCCTTCGCGCTTGAGAGCGCGCAGGATCTCCTCGAAGAGCGCATTGCGCCGCCGCACGAGGATGAGGAAGTCGCCGTAGCGGCACGGGCGCGGGTGTTCCCCATCCTTGGCGCGCTCGCCCACCGCCTCGCGGCCGATGACCATCTCCTTGATCCCGTGGGCGATGGCGGTGGCAAGCTTGCGGTGGGCGCTCTGGGTCAGGCCCTGGTCGACGGGTCGCCATGGATCGATGTCTCTGGGCTCCTCCCCGGCGATGGGCGGCCAAAGCTCGACGGAGCCCCCCGGGGCGCGTGCGGCGGCGTGCTCGATGGCCATCGGGGTCACGCCCAGGGCGAGGCCGGCGGCGGCGGCCGGATGCGCGAACACGGCATCGACGAAGCGGAGGATCTCGGGCCGCGAGCGGCGGCTGCGGAGGAGGCGAAGGGAGTCGGCGCCCGGGCCGACCAAGCGAAGCGCCTCTTCGCGCAGGCGTTCGGGCGCGGCGCCCTGGAAGGAGAAGATCGACTGCTTCTCGTCGGCTACCGCGAAGGCGCTGCGATGGCCGCCGCGCGCCCCCAGGCCGGTGAAGAATTCGGCGGAGATGGCCTGAAGGACGCCCCACTGCTCGGGAGCAGTGTCCTGCGCCTCGTCGAGCAGGATGTGGTCGATCCCGCCGTCGAGCTTGTAGAGCACCCAGGCGGCGTCGGCCCGGCGGGTCAGCAGGACCCGCGACCGCTCGATCAGATCGTCGAAATCGAGGCCGCCGCGTTCCGATTTCGCCCCTTCGTAGAGTTCCACGTAGGCCATGGCCAAGGTGAGGGCGGAGAGGGTTTCGCGAGCGACGGTCGCGCCCGCCAACGTCTCGCAGGCCTGGACGACGGCCCGCTGTTCGTCGGCGAGCCAGTCGCGAAGCTTCTGCGTCAGACGCCTGGTTCCCAGTGTTCGCGGCTCGCCCTTCTGGTTGAGAAAGACGGCGCGGTGGGCGTCGAAGTCGTTGCCCTCAACCAGTTCGAGTAGCTTTTCGCCGAGTTTGCGATCCGAGGTCATTTCGCCGGACGCCAGTTCCTCGGCCGCCCGCTTCCAGCGCGCCTGGGCCGCCCGAGCCAGGCATGGACTCCGCAGCGCATCGACGTCGGCGGGTCGGTCGAAGCCGCAGCGGCGCCAGACGTCGTCCTCCAGGCCGCCGGCGGGGAGGCTTTCTAGGTAGGCGGCGATGGCGCCGCGGCGGCGCTCGAAGTCGTCGAACATGGCCTCGAAGGCGCGGTGCGAGAGGGCGACGGAGAAGTAGGCGTAGGCATCGCCCAGCCGCGAATCCCCGCCCGCCAGCGCCGCGAGGGCGACCCGGCCGCGCGCCTCGCGAGAGATCGCGGCGGCGGCCTGATCCTCCAGCACCGTGAACCCGGGCGAGATCTGCGCCTCCAGTGGGAAGCGCCGCAGCAGCTTCTCGCAGAAGGCATGGATGGTCTGGATCTTCAGGCCGCCGGGTGTCTCCAGGGCGCGGGCAAACAGCCGCCGCGCCAGCCGCAGATCGTCAGTCGGGGCGCCGAATCCGGCCAGGGCGGCGGTGAGCGGAGGATCATCCATCACCGCCCAGTCGCCCAGTTTGTCGAACAGTCGGCGCTGCATCTCGGCGGCCGTCGCCTTGGTGTAGGTGACGCAGAGGATGCTCGCCGGGGCGGCGTGCGCCAGGAGCAGACGCGCCACCCGCTGGATCAGGGTCTCGGTCTTGCCCGATCCGGCATTGGCGGTGAGAAAGACCGATCGCGCCGGGTCGGCGGCGGCGGCCTGGGGGTCGGAGACCCGGGGATCGGCGCGGGCGCTCACCCGCCGCTTCCCGTATCGGTCTCGCCGATCACCGCCCATTCCCAGACCCGCGCCAAGTGGTCGTAGTCGCCGCCGTAAAGGCCCATGAACTGGGGGATGGCCCAGGAGCGGTAGGGGGTCGTCTTCTTGTCGAAGAGGGCGATGTAGTCGGCGAGGCCCGCGAGCGCGGCGGCGGCAAGAGCCGCGGACTCGCCGCCCCGCTCTCCGCGCCGCTCGACGAGCCCCGGAACCCGGCCGCCGCTCACCCGCACGTAAAGGAGTTCTCCGGGCCGGGCGGGGATGTCCTTGAAGCCGCCGGCCGCGAGGATGGCCGCCGTGAGGGTGAGCTGGGGGGCGAGGCCGGATTTCACCTGTGGGGCGCTCGGTAGCGTGCCGGTCTTGAAATCGATGATGTCGGCGCGGTCGCCCCGATGCTCGATGCGGTCGGCGCGCGCCCGGAGCACGAAGTCGCCACCGGCCGTCGGCAGGACCATTTCCCCGTTCTGCTCGACGTGGAGGCGAGCGCCGGCGCGGCGCCCGGTTTCGAAGGCCGCTACCCAGGGGGCGATGTTGCGCGCCAGGGCCCGCTCGCGCGCCATCCGCCGCTCGTGCGCACCCGCCGCTTGCAGGGCGGCAACGAGAATGGCCTCGAACACCGCTTCGGGGTTCTCGGGAAGGGTGTGCGGGTGCAGTTCCGCGAACGTCTGGAACGCCTTGTGGAACGCGGTTCCGCGAATGAGGGCGTCAACCTCTTCGTCGGGCGGGGCGAGCGGCGAGAGCCGCAGGATCTGTCGCGCATAGATGGCGTAAGGATCGCGTATCCAGGTCTCCACGCCGGTGACCCACATCTCGCGTGGCCGGGCGGCCAATGGCGGCCTGGGCTCGGGCCTCGTGGCGGGGGCCAGGTGCGGCGGCGGTTCGGCGAGCGGTCCGTCGAGGGCGCGGACCCAGCCGAGCGCATCTTCGCGGGAGGGCAAAGCGACACCGGCGCCCTTGGCCAGGACCCGCAGGCGCCATAGCCAGCGGGAGTCCACGGCCGGGGCGCCGGCCCTCCGGCGGGCGGTGAGGAGCATCACCTCGGGGGCCGCGGCAGCCTGGGCGAAGTCGTGCGCCGACAGCCCGATGCGGCGCTCCGGCGGCGGCAGGCCGAGTTCCCGGCGCATCGGCCGTGACAGGAAGGGATCGATCGGCGCGCCGGCGGGCCACACCCCTTCGCTGAGGCCCGCGAGGATCAGCCGGGTCGCCCCGATCAGGCGCGCCTCGAGGACTCCGAGGATCTGGATCCTGGGGTGTTCGGCGGCGCCGGAGCGGACGACCTCGCGCTCGATCAGGCCGGCGAGGAGTTCGGCGAACCCCGAGCGAGTCACCGGCGGCAATCCCTCGCTGTCGGCGATGAGGCCGGCGATCAGGCCGGCGGCGGCTTCCCCATCGGCGCCGCCCCACAGGCGTCCGGTTCCGCCGCGCGGTCGCCGCGCCAGGGCCTCCAGCGCCCGGGTCAGGCCGCGCGCCGCCCCCGAGGCCTTCTCGGTCGCCCCTCGGAACGGTTCGGCGGCATACCCGAGCGCCGCGTCGAGATCGCGCGCGAGGGTCTTGGCGGTCGCGATCGCGGCGCGTTGGTCCTCCGTGACCGGCTGCTGGTCGGGTCCACGATCCAGGCTCTCATCCAGGCGCGCCAGCAGGGCGGCGAGGTCGCGCGGCCGGGGGCCGCGAAGGCCACGCCGCTCCAGGATGGTTCGCGCGGCGGAGAGTTCCTCGAAGGCGCGCCCCAGGCTGGTGAGCGGGTGCTTGAGGATGGCGAGCAGGCTTGCCGGGTCGCCCGGGTCGGCGATCTGGCGCGCCACCAGGGCCAGGAGGGCGCCGGCGGGGAAGGCGCAGAGCGGCTGGCCGGCCGAGGATCCCGCCACGATTCCCCACCTCGCCAGGCGGGCGTTCACCCGGCGGGCGAGGCCCTGGTCGGGACTGACCAGGGCGGCGGTCTCGTCCGGCCTCTCCAGGGTTTCGCGCAGGAGCAGGGCCGCCAGTGACGCCTCCTCCTCCTCGTTGGCGGCGGTGGTGACGGTGAGGCCGGCGAGGCCCTCGGCGATCGGATCGATCCCGGTCGCCGCCCCCTCGGCGCGCAAATCGCCGATGATCGCCAGCCAGTCGTCGGTTCGGTCGGCGGGGCGCAGGGCCTCGCTGATTATCCGCCGCCGCCAGCGGCCCCTGCTGCTCGCCGGCTCGCCAGGCCACGCCGCGACCTCGGCGCGGCCGACGCCGGCGCGGGCGAGGAGGCGCCGAAGGCCGTTCTGCGGGTGCTGTTCGTCGATCTCGGCCCAGGCCGCGTCGTCCAGGGAGAGGTCGAGTCCGGGGAGGACCACGGCCCCGGAGGGCAGGCCGGCGGTCACGGCCAGGAGGTCGGCGGCGGCCGGGGCGGCCCCGGTCGAGCCGGCGGCGAGGATCAGGCTCGCGGGCGGCCGCTCGCGCCACGCGAGGGCCAGGCGGCGCATCAGGGCGACCCGGCGGGCGGTCGGGTCGGCGTAGCCCAGCTGCGCGAGCCGCTCCGGCCAGGCCTCCAGGGCCACGGCGAGGAATTCCGCCGAAATACGCCAATGGCGGGCGAGGTCGCCCTCGACCAGGGTGTCGAGCGCCTCGGGATTGGTCCGCTCCTCGATCTGGCTGGTGTCGAGGAAGCCCGCGAGGGCGTCCGCCAGGTCGAGCGCCGCACCCGCGTCGAGGGCGCGTCCGCGAGGCTGGAAGTGTCGCGCCACCAGGCCGGCCAGTTCGAAGCGCCGCCGGGCAGGACCCATGGGCGGAGGCAGGTCGGCGGCGATCTCCCCCGGCTCGAACGGCCCCTCGCCCTCCTCCAGATCGCCCAGGGCGCGGATCTGCGGCAGGATCGCCGCCCCGCTCTTGGAAACGTGGACGAACGCCCGGGCGAGTTCGCGGCAGGCGCGCCGCGTGGGCAACAGCACCAGCGCCGCCGCCGCCGCCTCCGGCGACAGCGGGGCCAGGGTCCCGGCCAGCCCCCGCGCCAGGTCGGCGAGGAAGGGCCGGTGCGCCCCGATGCTGAACCAGCGCGGCGAGGGATGATCGAGGAAACTTGTCACCAAGGCATCCTTCATCCCCCCCTCTGGTGGAGGGTGCGCGCCGCCGCGTCTTCCAGGGGGGGAAGATTCGCCGAATCACCAGCCAGCGCCCGCTCGGCGGCATCGCGGGCGGCGGGGTCGCCGACATGCATCCAGCGGCCGGACATGACGAGGCCGTGGAGGCGGCCGGCGGCCTGGAGGGCGAGCCAGTGGCGGAAGAGGGAGTGGGGGTGCTCGGGCCAGGTATCGATGATCGCGGGCTCGATGATCTGGACGCCCATGTAGGCGAGGGGCGCGATTGGCGCCTCGCCCCTGTGGGTGAGACGGCCGTCATCACCGCGGAAGAAGTCGCCGGGGCCGTCGAAGCCGAGGCAGCGCTCCACCGCGGCCAGAAGGAGGAGGGCGTCCATGGCCGCGCCGTCCCAGGCGCCGATGAGGGCGAGCAGGGCGGGCGCGCCGGCCTCGGTCCACACCGAATCGATGTTGGCGACCAGGATCGGCGATTCGCCCAGCAGCGGCCGCGCCTTCTTCAGGCCGCCGCCGGTCTCCAGAAGGCCGTCCCGTTCATCCGAGATGATGATCTCGAGATCGCGGCGCCAGGCGAGATGCGCCTCCAGCTGGTCCGCGAAGGCGTGGACATTGACCACCGCCTTTTGAACGCCGGCTTCCACGAGGCGGTCGAGCATGTGGTCGATGAGCGCCCTGCCGCCGACCTCGACCAGGGCCTTGGGCCGATCGTCGGTGAGCGGACGAAGGCGGGTACCGAGCCCGGCGGCCAGGACCATGGCGGTGGTGGGCGAGGTCACCGGCGCGCCTCGGCCGGCACATGGCGGCCGAGCCAGGCGGCCAGGCCCACTGGCGCCGGATCGCGCAGGCATCGCTCCATGTAGCCCCACAGCCGGGGCATGAGGGCGCGATAGCGCGGCTTGCCGTCGCGGACGACCAGGCGCGAAAAGATTCCCAGGATCCGGGCCACGTTCAGCGCTCCCAGGGCATGATAGTCGGCGCGAAACATCTCGCCGTCGCTGTCTGGCCGGGCGGCCAGGTAGCGCCCAAGGGCGGTCGCCTCGCGTCCGGGGGAGATGTCACGCCTGGCGTCATGCAGGAGCATGGAAAGATCCCACGCCGGGTGGGCGCGCAGCGCGTCCTGGAAATCGAGCAGGCCGACCCTGGCCGCGCCTTGCCGCTTTGGCAGCCAGATGAGATTCTCGGCGTGAAAGTCCCGGTGGCAGAACACGCCCGCCCCGGCTTCGCCCCGCGCGCGGATGGGCGCCCAGATCGCCTCCCACTCGCCCAGGGCCTGTTCGTCGAACTGGAGGGCTGGATGAAGCCGGGGAAGCCATTCGACGAAGAGATCGCCGCCCGCCTTCAAGGCCACGCCGTCATAGACCAGCAAGGGCCATGCGCAGCCGTCCGCTTCGAGGATCGCCGGCGGCGCCTCGGCGTGGAGGACGATGAGCGCGTCCACGGCGGCGTCGTAGAGCGGACCCTCGTCGGCGCCGCCCCCGATCACGCGGGCATAGAGATCATCGCCGAGGTCTTCCAGCACGGCGAGGCCGGCGCCGGGGTCGGCGGCGATCATCGCCGGCGCCGACAGACCCCTTCCGCGCAGATAGCCGGCGCAGGCGACGAAGGCGTCCACCCGGCCGGCGGCGAGTCGGTAGAGGGCGTTGAAGCCGAGCGCGGCGCGCTCGGCGGGGG
>DASRLN010000031.1:0-10825 GCA_035648435.1 Caulobacteraceae bacterium | reverse complement strand
ACCGCTAGCGTCAATTTATCCAATGTTGTCGCGTGAACATCCAAAGACGTCAAGACTGCCACACGCTGGATGTGAAGGCCGAATGCTCACCCCGGCCCGATCATCCTCTCCGGCCGCACCAGTTCGCTGAACTCGTCGTCGGTCACATACCCGCCGCCGACCGCCTCCTGCCGCAGCGTGGTGCCGTTCCTGTGCGCGGCCTTGGCGATGGCGGCGGCCTTATCGTAGCCGATCCTGGGGGCCAGGGCGGTGACCAGCATCAGGGAGCGTTCGAGGGCAGCGTGGATGTTGTCCTCGCGGGCCTCGATGCCGGCGACACAGTGGTCGGTGAAGCTGACGGCGGCGTCGGAGAGCAGGCGGCAGGACTGGAGGAAATCGTAGGCCATCACCGGGTTGAAGACGTTGAGTTCGAAGTGGCCAGAGGCGCCGGCGACGGTGATGGTGGCGTGGTTGCCGAACACCTGGGCGCAGACCATGGTCATGGCCTCGCACTGGGTGGGGTTGACCTTCCCCGGCATGATCGAGGAGCCGGGCTCGTTCTCGGGCAGGGCCAGTTCGCCGAACCCCGAGCGCGGGCCGCTGCCCAGAAAGCGGATGTCGTTGGCGACCTTGAACAGGGCGACCGCGGCGGTGTTGAGCGCGCCATGCGACCAGACCATGGCGTCGTGGGCGGCCAGGGCCTCGAACTTGTTCGGCGCGGTGACGAACGGCAGGCGGGTGATGGCCGCGATCCGCGCGGCGACCTCGACCGCGAAACCGACCGGAGCGGTGAAGCCGGTGCCCACCGCCGTGCCGCCCTGGGCCAGCTCGTAGAGGCCGTAGAGGCTCTCCTTGATCCGCCCGACGCAGGAGGAGATCTGGGCGGCGTAGCCGGAGAATTCCTGGCCCAGGGTCATCGGGGTGGCGTCCTGGGTATGGGTGCGGCCGATCTTGATGATCTTGGCGAAGGCGCGGGTCTTGGTGTTGAGGGCGGCGTGGAGATGCTCCAGCGCCGGCATCACCGATCGGGCGACCTCCTCGGCGCAGGCGATGTGCATGGCGGTGGGATAGGTGTCGTTGGACGACTGGCTCATGTTGACGTGATCGTTGGGATGGACCGGGGTCTTGCTTCCCAGGGTCCCGCCCATGAGTTCGATGGCCCGGTTGCCGATCACCTCGTTGGCGTTCATGTTCGACTGGGTGCCCGAGCCGGTCTGCCAGACGGCGAGGGGGAAATGATCGTCGAGCTTGCCGTCGATGACTTCCTGGGCGGCGGCGACGATGACGGCGCCGATTTCCGGGTCGAGCTTGCCGAGGCTGATGTTGACCTCGGCGGCGGCGCGCTTGATCACCCCCAGGGCGCGCACGATCGAGAGCGGCTGCTTCTCCCAGCCGATTCTGAAGTTGCCGAGGCTGCGCTGAGTCTGGGCGCCCCAATAGCGGTCGGCGGGGACGTCGATGGCGCCGAACGTGTCGGTTTCGCTGCGGGTGGCGGTCACGGGCTCTCCTCAACCTGGCGGAAAGGGCGATGCGGCGAGGCGCGGGCGGATGGCCGCGCCCACCGACAGCTGGGGCTGAGAAGGGGGGCGCATGTGTTCCTGATGCTCGCGACGGGCGACGCAGGCGCGAGCGGCGGCGGCCAACAGCAGGAAATCGCGGACCTTGGGCAGGGCCTCGAGAATGCAGCCGTCGAAGTAGGGGTACCGGTCGCTCTCGCCGCAGCCGAACGAGGAGCGGTCGCGGCGGGCGGCGGTGAGGACCATCCGATCGGGACCCGAGAGGGCCGGAATGAAAATGCCGGAAAAGCAGGCCGAGACGATCACCACCGCCGGCCGCTCGCCGCACGAGCGGGTGACCAGCGATCCCATCAGACTGGGCGGCAGCAGCTTGTCTCCAAGCACCAGGCCCTGGGGCGCGCCGTGCGAGGTGAAGTAGATCAGGCAGCCCGATCTGGCGCGCGCGGTGAGTGTCTCGAGCCCCCGGACGATCAAGCCGGCGTCGGCGGGCCGCACGCCGGCCTCGGCGCGGGCGGCCGGCGAGGCCGAAAACATGATCAGGTTCGCCGCCGAAAAGCCGCGCTTCTCCAGGGCCGCGGCGACATCGCGGCGGGCGTTGTCGAAGGTCCGGGTCGGCTGGCCGCCATGGGCCGCGTGGTCGTCACCGGAGACGACGATCGCCGCCCAGTCGGCGTAGGGCGACAGCGCCCGCGGACGCGCCGGCCACGCCGTCAGCAGCGACAGGGCGATGGCCGCCAGGACGGGGATGCCTCGCACGGTGGGCGGTGACCTATTTGTAGTTCTGGAACGGAGTCGGCATGGCGGTTCCGGTGGCCTTGGCCAGCAGTCGGTCCTCGGCGTCGAAGATCTCGCCTTCGGTGAAGGCGATGGTCTTGCCCCAGCGGACCACCCTGCCGATGCCGCGCAGGGTCCCGGGCATGGCCGGCCGGAAGAAGCTGGTCTTCATCTCAATGGTCGGGGCGACGCAGGTCATCCCCGAGGCGACCATGCAGGCGACGCTCATCACCTCGTCCAGCATGGCGCAGAGATAGCCTCCCTGGACCTGGCGCATGGGGTTGGCGAGCACCTCGGCGCGGGCGTCGAAGAAGACCTCGACCCGCTTTTCCGCCTGGCTGACGGCGGTCATGCGAAAACCCAGGGTGCGCGAGCCGGCCGGTGGATTGCGGGCGCCCACGAACCGCTGGAGGATCGCCTCGTCGGTGAGAGGTTCGGGCGCCGCGGCGGCCACGTCGCTCATCGGCGGCTATTTCTTGCGGAACTGGTCGAGGGAGACGATCTTCGGCTCGCCGTCGCCATCGCCGATGAGGTTGTCACCCGGCTTCTCCGGCTTGGGCGAGACCGCCACCGGCGTGTCATCCGTCGCGACGCTGAACTGGAGCCGGTAGTGGGCGACGGGGTCGTAGAAGCGGCTGATCGCCGCGTAGGGGATATTGAGGCTCCTGGGCTGGCCGTTGAACTGCAGGGTGACGGAAAAGCCGGTCTCGCCCGGTGCGAGGTCCCAGTACTGGTTCTGCAGCACGATGGTCATTTCCTCGGGGTAGCGTCCGAGAATGTCCTCCGGTCCGGAGACTCCCGGCGCGGCGGTCAGGAAGCTGATGTAGAAATGGTGGTCGCCGGGCGGTCCCTGTGGCGAGGCCGCGCGCTTCAACGCGGCTCTGACGACGCCGCGCAGGGCGTCCTGCTGCATCGCCTCGTATCCCATCAGGTCGCTGGGCTGATCGTCCTTGGCCATGTCGCGAGCCTAGCGTGGCGGAACGTCGAGGGGAAGCGCCGGCCCTCTTCGGAAAAAAAGAACAGGGTGTGGGTAAAGTGGGGAGCTTCTGTTGCCAGGCGTTCGCCATTCTTGTCGCGAAGAGGGGGAGCGCCACCAGCTCGTCTGGGTAAAGTGGGGAGCTTCTGTTGCCAGGCGCTCCCCGGGCCCCGCCTGGCGCTGCTAAGACACCAGGGCTTTAGACCGAGCAGGTCCGCACCGCTTACGCGGCGAGGGCATACTCTTGAGCGAAGTTATCGTTCGCATTTAGATGAAGGCCCGAAACGGTGAGCCACGCCGGGAGAAAGCAACGCCTTTAGACGTCTGTCGATGCTGATCGGCCCCTCAAGCGACCTCGCCGATAACGCGGGGTGGGGAAGAGGTTGGTGGAGCCGCCGGGAATCGCACCCGGGTCCAGTCCGCTTATTGCGCGCGCGTTTATCTCCATAGATCGGAGTGATCCGAACTCCCTGGATATAGGCGCGATCCCGCCCGACGGGAAGACGGGCGTTCACGAAGCGTCAATGGCGGGCGAAAATTCGCCAATCGCCGCCTTGCCTGCGTGAGCGGAATTGCTGGACCGACGGGGCGTCCGCATCCTTAGCGCGGCCCACAAGGAGGGGCGAATTCAGATGAAGAACCTGTTTCACGCCGGAAAATTCCTCGCCCTCGACATGGCTTCGACGATCTTTTTCCTTGGCTTCTACGCCGTCACCAAGAATGTCGTCATGGCGGTGGTCCTCGGCATGGCCCTGGGTGTCGGTCAGATCGCCTGGGAGCTGGCGCGGAAGCGGCCGATCGACGCCATGCGGTGGCTGAGCCTGTTCCTGGTGCTCGCAACCGGCGCCGCGACGTTCCTCACCAGGGACCCACGCTTCGTGATGATCAAGCCGAGCGTGATCTACGTGATCGTCGGCGTGGTGATGCTGAACCGTGGATGGATGAACCGTTATCTGCCGCCCGAAGCTATCGAACTGGTCCCCGACATGGGCGTGGCGTTCGGCTACGTGTGGTCGGCCCTGATGTTCTTCTCGGCGGCGCTGAACCTGACGCTGGCGCTGAGCCTTCCGTTGCCCGCCTACGCCGGCTTCATGAGCGCCTGGGCGCTCGGGAGCAAGCTCGGCCTGTTCCTGGTCCAGTACGCGGTCATGCGCCTTGTCGGCGGCCGGCGGTTCCGCGCCGGGATGGCGGCGTCCGACGCCCTGGTCATGCCCGCCTGAAGCGCGGCGATCAGCTTGTCCGCCCCGTCCCCGGCATGCGCGCGCCGGCCAATGAGGTGATTTCCTCCATCGTCTCGACCGTCACGCCGCGCTCCCGCGGGACACAGAGAAGATTGAAGGAACAGAGACTTCCGAAGATGTTCTCAGGCTCTCCGGCGAAGTTGGCGGGGGAGAAGAGCGGCGTCAGGTGCCAGTACGGCCGAAAGTCCCAGGCCAGCAGCAGGGCGACGAGTTCCTCCGAGCGTTCCTGCCGGTCGTTCTCGACGTAGATCAGCGGCCGGTGGGCGCGCACCGTCTGCTCGGCGCCCCGCAGGGCCTCGACCTCCATGCCCTCGATGTCGAGCTTGAGCAAATGGCAGGCGGCGAGGCCCAGGTCGTCGATGGCGCGCAAGGGGACTGGCTCGCCGGTTTGCGCCCCGATCAGGGTAGGCCGCCGAAATTGGCGGCCTGACGGGGCGGCAGGAAAGGCACGGCTATCTCGCGGCGGCCACGCCGAGACCGGCCTGGAAGGCGCGGACATTGACGCAGCTGTTGAGGGCGAGATTGGCGCACAGAGTCTGGAAGACGATGCGTTGCGGCTCGAAGGCCCAGACCGATCCGCCAGGGCCGACGCGCTGCGAGAACTCGACGGTGTGGACGCCGATGTTGGCGCCGCCCTCCACCACCGTCGCGCCGGGGCGGACGATCTGGCCGAAGAGATCACTCTCTCCTCTCGAGAACTCGCCATAGCGGGCCAGGGACGCGCCGACATACTGATCGTTGCGATTGTAGAGCATCGGCCCGCGCCGGCAGGCGGCCAGGGCGTTGAAGCCATCGGCGGGCAGGGTGGGCGGCGGTCGCTCGGTCATGAGACGAATCTCGCTTGGCCGCGAGGTCGGCGCGGCGGCTACTTGGGGTCGGGATTACCGATGTCGATCAGGCCTTTCCAGTCGCCGTGGGCGTTCCTGCGCCAGACGGTGACGTAGCGTCCGGTGACCAACACCTTGGGATCGGCGAGGCTGGTGAACTTCCAGGTTCCGGTGGTCACGCCGGGTCCATGGCGCGGGCCGGCGCCGCCAGAAGCAAAGCGGCCACGGCCGCGGCTGTCAGTTGCAGGTTCATTCCGCCCTCCCTTGCTCGCGACGCTTCGCGATCGGTGATCGCTACAGGATCGATTCGCCCCGCTCAATGGAAAGCACGCCGGTGCGGGACACCTCCACCAGGCCCAGCGGACGCATCAACTCGAGGAACTTGTCGATCTTGGCCGGCGCGCCGGTCAGTTCGAAGATGAAGCTGACGATGGTGGTATCGATCACCTTGGCGCGGAAGATTTCGGCCAGACGCAGAGCCTCGACGCGCTCGGGCCCCGATCCGGCGACCTTGATCAGGGCCAGTTCGCGCTCGGCGCCGTTGGGATCGCGGGTGACGTTCTGCACGTGGCGCGTGGAGACCAGCTTTTCCAGCTGGGCCTCGATCTGAGCCAGGACGTGGGGCGTGCCGCGGGTGACGATGGTGATCCGGCTGGTGTGGGCGTTGCGGTCGGTCTCGGCGACGGTCAGGCTGTCGATGTTGTAGCCCCGGGCCGCGAACAGGCCGACCACGCGGTGCAGAACCCCCGGCTCGTTGTCGACCAGCACCGCGAAGGTGGCGAGGTTCTCCGCCTCGACGGTGTGGCCCATGTCATAGGCCGAGGCGGGGTGTTCCTCGGTCATCACACCAGCCCCCGGCCGCCGGCGTCGATCGCCGCGCCCAGATCGCGCGGCTCGTCGCCGAGCATCATCTCGTTGTGGGCCTTTCCCGAGGGGATCATCGGAAAGCAGTTCTCCGCCCGCTCGACCCGGCAGTCGAAGATCACCGGCCTGGGGGTGTCGATCATCACCTCGATGAGGCCGTCGAGGTCGGCCGGATCCTCGGCCCGCAGGCCGACCGCGCCGTAGGCCTCGGCCAGCTTCACGAAGTCCGGCATGCTGGCCGAATAGGAATGGCTGTAGCGCTCGCCGTGGAGGAGCTGCTGCCACTGGCGGACCATGCCCATCCACTGGTTGTTGAGGATGAACACCTTGATCGGCAGGTCGTACTGGATGGCGGTCGACATCTCCTGAATGGTCATCTGCACCGAGGCGTCGCCGGCGATGTCGATAACCAGGGCGCCGGGATGGGCGGTCTGCACCCCGATCGCCGCCGGCAGGCCGTAACCCATCGTGCCCAGGCCCCCCGAGGTCATCCAGCGGTTGGGGGACTGGAAGTGATAGAACTGGGCCGCCCACATCTGGTGCTGGCCGACCTCGGTGGTGATGTAGACGTCGCGATCGCGGGTGAGCGCGTAGAGCCGCTCGACGGCCTGCTGTGGTTTGATCACGCTCGCCGAGGGCGCGTAGGCGAGGCAGCGGCGCGACCGCCAGATGTCGATCTGCTCCCACCAGGCCTTCAGGTCGGCGCGGGCCGGGCCGCCCCGGCCCCGCTTCCAGGCTTCCCCCAAGGCCGCCAGCACGCGCCCGGCGTCGCCGACGATGGCCACGTCCGTCCGGACGATCTTGCCGATCGACGAAGGATCGATGTCGATATGGATCTTTTTCGAGCCCGGCGAGAAGGCGTCCAGCCGGCCGGTGACGCGATCGTCGAAGCGGGTTCCCACCGCGATCATCACGTCGCAGTCGTGCATCGCGTGATTGGCTTCGAATGTCCCGTGCATGCCGACCATGCCGAGCCAGGCGGGGTCGTCGGCCGGGAAAGCGCCCAGGCCCATGAGGGTCGAAGTCACCGGCGCGCCGGTCAGCGCCGCCAGGCGCCTCAGCGCGCCGCTGGCGTCGGGGCCGGCGTTGATCACCCCGCCGCCGGTGTAGAGCAGCGGCCGCCTGGCCCCGGCGATGAGGGCGTGGGCCTCGGCGATCCGCGCCGGATCGCCGTCCATCCTGGGTCGGTAGTCGTGCCCGGCCCGGGCCTTGTCCGGCGGGACATAGAGGCCGCTGGCGAACTGAACGTCCTTGGGAATATCGACGACCACCGGACCTGGCCGGCCGCGGGTCGCGATCCGGAAGGCCTCGTGCAGGACATGGGCTAAGTCGGCGACGTCCTTCACCAGGTAGCTGTGCTTGGTGCACGAGCGGGTGATGCCCACCGTGTCGCACTCCTGGAAGGCGTCGGTGCCGATCAGGTGGGTCGGCACCTGTCCGGTGATCACCACCAGGGGGATGGAATCCATCAGGGCATCGACGATACCGGTGACCGCGTTGGTCGCGCCGGGGCCGGAGGTCACCAGCACGACGCCAGGCTTGCCGGTCGAGCGCGCATAGCCCTCGGCCGCGTGGGTCGCGCCCTGCTCGTGGCGCACCAGCACGTGATGCAGACGGGGCTCGTGGAACAGGGCGTCGTAGATCGGCAGCACCGCGCCGCCGGGATAGCCGAAGAGGTCGGTGACGCCCTGATCGACCAGCGCCCGCACGACCATCTGCGCGCCGGTCATGATCTCGGCGGCGTCGGCGGCCTGGGCGAGGTCTAGGGCGGGCAGGGCGGTCATGGCGGGATCGATTTCAGGTGGCGGGGATGGGACAAGAAAAAAGGCCCGCTGGGGGCCTTGATAGCACGCGACCGATCACGGGCGGGAGGCGTTCAGGCCTCCGCCAGCTTCGGCCGCCCGATAATTACGAGTCGCGTGTGACGCACGGCTGCCGCTCCCAATCCGCAAGGTTCTAGTGATCGCATCGTCGCCGAAAGGCGTCAAGGCGAGGCTAACGCGCGGAACTGTTCCCACTGAGACGCCTCGTCGTCGGCGCCGATGCGTGGCCAGTCGGGGCTCTGGTGCCGGAACCAGGTGGTCTGCCGCTTGACGTAGCGGCGGGTGGACTGGCGCGCGCGGGCGAGGGCTTCGGCGAGGGTCGCTCGGCCGGCGAGATGTTCGGCGAATTCGCGCACGCCCAGGGCCTTCATCACCGGGAGCTGCGGGTCGAGGTCGCGCCCGATCAGGGCGCGCACTTCGTCGAGGGCGCCCGTGGCGAGCATGGTTTCGAGCCGCGTCTCGCAGCGGGCGTAGAGGACTGCGCGGGGCGGATCGACGACCACGCCGCGCCAGGCGGTCGGCGGGAGCGGGGTTGGCGCCCGGCGATGAAAGTCGTTCAGGGGGACGCCGGTGGCGAGGACGACCTCGAGTGCGCGGGTCAGGCGTTGCCGGTCACCGGGGGCGATCCTAGTGGCGGCCACCGGGTCGATTCGCCCGAGCCGTTCGCGAAATTCGGCCTCACCGAGACGCCTCCAGTCTTCCTGGACCTCAGCCCTCACACCCGCCGGCGACGCGGGAATCTCGGCGAGCCCACCGGTCAGGGCGCGGAAGTAGAGACCCGTCCCGCCGACGACCACCGCGACGCGCCCGCGCCCGGCGATCACCGCCAGGACTTCCCGCGCGGCGGCGAGCCACCGGCCCGCCGACCAGGCGTCCGCGGCGTCGGCGATACCATAGAGATGATGCGGCGCACGGGCTTCGTCGCGCCCCGTCGGCCGGGCGGTGAGGAGGCGGAGGTCGCGGTAGACCTGCATCGAATCGGCGTTGACGATCTCCCCGCCGGTGGCCTCGGCCAGGCGCAGGGCCAGGGTCGACTTGCCGCCTGCCGTCGGACCGCCGATCAGCCAGACGCTGGGGCCGGCCGGCTTCGCCGCGTCTCCTCGCCATCGCCGCGAATTCATCGCGATCGCCGGGCGCCGTGGCGAATTCGCAGGATCACGACGGTATCGCCATCGAGCCGGTAGCGGATCAGGTAGGGGCTGATGATCGTCAGTTCGCGCCTGCCGCGCCCGATTGGTCGGCCGCGTTCGGGATAGTCGATCAGACCATTCGCCGCCGCTCCCAACCGCCCCGCCATTCGATGCGCGGCCAGCGGCCTGAATTGCTCGATGTAGGACCGTATACTCTCGAGATCCTGGCGCGCGGGTTCGGTCCAGACGATACGCGTCAAGTGCGACTTCGGATTAGGCGCCGACCGGCGGTGGGGGAAGCTCTTCCGCCCCGCCCCAGGACGCGAGCCAACGTATCATCGCTTCGTGACTGATCACGCGGCCGGCCGCGTAGGCGGTCTCCGCCTCTTCCAGCGCGCGATCCTCGGCCATCGCGTCAATGTCGTCAAAAAGGGCGGGTTCAGCTTCAGCCACGGAGGGAACCTACCACGAACCGGCTGGTCAGGCTATCGACGTCAACACAAGGGCCACTTCTGATAATCGAGAGGGCGCCGGCGGTGCGGATGGGGGCTCGGTGACGGAGTGGAACGATTTCCTGTGGCCGGACCCAGATTTGTGACGAGCGGAGGGAGGAAACGAACATTCGATCGCGTACAGCAGGTTGCCGCCGCTGTTCTCATCAATCCGTGACCACTCGTCGCCCTCGTGGAAAGCCGAGTAACCCATCCGGTGTGGCGCATCTGAGAGCCGAAGGCCACACCGCTGGCATTGCTGGCGCCTGATGTCTGGCCCTATCGTTGCCGACCGCATTGGACGCCGCCAACGGGGCGATCTATCTGCCCCCCATGCTCCTCGTCCTCACCCTCGTCGCCAGCGGCTTCGACGCCCTGCAGGAAGCGCTGCCTCTGGGGTTGGAGGCGGTGGCGGCTGCCGGCCGACCCGTCCGGGACGCGGAGATCCTCGGTGAGGGCGCCGCCGACCTCTACGCCGAGGGCGACGATCCGGCCATCCTGCGCGCTCACGCCGAGCGAGCCTTCGAGCGCAAGGCGGTGGATTTCTGTGTCCAGGGCGCCGAAGGACGTCGCAAGCGCCTGCTGGTGGCGGACATGGATTCGACCATCATCGGCTGCGAGTGCCTGGACGAACTGGCCGACTTCGCCGGAGTGAAGGACGAGGTCGCGGCGATCACCCGATCGGCGATGGCCGGGGAGATCGACTTCGAGCGCGCGTTGCGCCGGCGCGTGGCGATGCTCCGAGGGCTGGGGATCGAAGCGCTCCAAAAGGCCTACGACGAGCGGGTGAGGTTGAATCCGGGCGCGGCCACGCTGGTCCGCACCATGACCAGGGCCGGCGCGCGGTGCGTGCTGGTGTCGGGGGGCTTTGATTTCTTCACCGGCCGGGTCGCCCAGGCGGCGGGTTTCGCGGGCCATCGCGCCAACCGGCTGATCGACGACGGGGCCGCTCTCACCGGCGAGGTCGGCGATCCGATCCTCGGCCGCGAGGCCAAGCTCGCCACGCTTGAGGCCGAGGCGACCGCGTTCGGCCTCGACCTGTCGGAAACCCTGGCGGTCGGCGACGGGGCCAACGATCTGGCGATGATCGAGGCCGCCGGCCTGGGTGTCGCCTGGCGCGCCCAGCCGATCGTGGCGGCCCGGGCCGATGCGCGTATCGACCACGCGGACCTCACGGCCCTGCTCTATTTCCAGGGCTACGGC
>DASRLN010000030.1:0-13699 GCA_035648435.1 Caulobacteraceae bacterium | reverse complement strand
GGGTGGAATTCATCGCCCCGGTCGAAGCGGCGGGAGCGGAGGCGTCACCGGTCTTGGAGGCGTCGGTGGCGGCCGTCCCGGCGGCGTTGTTGGCGGCGGCGGCGTCGGCCGAGGCGGCGCTGGCGTCGGTCGAGGCCGCATTGGCCGCGTCGGCGGCCGTGTCGGCGGGCTTCTGGCAGGCGGCTACGGAAAGGGCAGCGACGGCGGCGCCGGCCACGAGCACTTTGCGAAGAAGGTCGGAGGTCATGTTTGGAACTTCCCGAGGCTGAGGTTTCTGAACGCCACGCGAACGGCACGCGGAACGACGCTCTGGGCGCGCCGCAGACGCTGCAACGGAATATGCGCCGTCCGGTTCCCGGCGCAAGCCGTCATTTCACGTATCCGTGATCACATTTTTCCACGCAGCCTTCGGACCATGGTGATCGAAAGGTAGCCGTCGGCGGCAAGACCCTGGCTCTTCTGCCAGGCGCGCAGGGCTTGGCGGGTGCCGAGCCCGACCACGCCGTCGGCCTGGCCGGGATTGAAGCCGAGCTTGGCCAGCGCGTTCTGCGCGTCGAGGCGGTCGGTGAGGCTGAGGGGCGTCTCGCGCGGCCAGGGCGTGAGCAGCGGGCCGCCGCCGGCGAAACGGTCGGCGAGCAGGCCCACTGCCAAGGCATAGGCGATGGAGTTGTTGTAGCTGCGGATCGCGAAGTGATTCGGTAGCGCCAGGAATGCCGGCCCACCGGTCCCGGACGGCAGCAGGAGCGTCGCCGGCGCCGCCGCGTCGGCGGCGCTCCACGCCCGTTGGTCCGCGCGGCGCAGGCCCCTGGCCCACCACCACGAGGGGATCTGCCTGGGTCCCTCGGAAAGGCCGGCGTCGAAGCCGGCGGGCCGAACGACCTCGACCGCCCAGCCCTCGCCGCGCCGCCAGCCGCCCTTGACCAACAGATTGGCGGCCGACGCCAGGGCGTCCGGCGCCGAGCCCCAGATGTCGCGGTCGCCATCGCCGTCGCCATCGACCGCCGAGGTCAGGAAGGTCGAAGGGATGAGCTGGGTCTGGCCCATGGCCCCGGCCCACGAACCCCGCAGGCGGGATCTGGGAACCTCGCCCGACCCGATGATCCGCAGGGCCGCCAGCAGCTCCGTTTCGGCCCACGGTCGCCGCCGCCCCGCCGCGGCGAGCGTGACCAGGGAACGGATGACGTCGAAATCCCCCTGCTGGACCCCAAAGCCCGACTCCATCGCCCAGACGGCGATGAGGATGTCGCGCGGAACGCCATAGGTCTGTTCGATCCGCCCCAGCGCCGGGACTTCCGAGTGCTTGGCGCGGCCCGCGGCGATCCGACCGGCCGTGATGTTGCCGGCGATGTAGTCGCCGACCGGCTTGGCGAACTCCGGCTGACGGGCGTCGAGGGCCGCCACCCGGGGATCCGGCGACAGGCCCGAAAGCTCGCGGTCGAGGAGCGAGCGCGACACCCCCAGCGCCAGGACGCGGGCATGGAAATCGTTCAGCCAGTCGATGAAATAGGCCTCGCCCGTGGCCCCGAGCAGGTCGGCCGGGGTCGGCGGCGCCGCCGCTCCCGAACAGGCGGCGAAGGTCAGGGCGAGAAAGACTCGGCGATCCATGGCCCCGACGGTAGAGCAAAGCGCGGCGCGGGGGAATCGGCGCTTTCGCGTTGACTTTCGGGGCCGCCCTCCCCTATACGACCGCGCTCCGAAAGTTCGAGACGGCCCCGGAAGAAAAGACCAGACGCCATGAAGGTAAGAAGCTCGCTGAAGACGCTGAAGACGCGCCATCGCGACTGCAAGCTCGTGCGTCGCAAGGGCCGCCTCTATGTGATCAACAAGACCAATCCGCGCTTCAAGGCCCGCCAGGGCTGATCGCGCCCGGCTACTCGCCCCTCGCCAACCTCAGGAACTCCTGACGCGTCCGCGCGTCGTCCCGGATGACGCCGGTCAGGCGGCTGGTGGTCAGGCTCGCGCCCGGGGTGTTGACGCCGCGCAGGGTCATGCAGCTGTGTTCGGCCTCGATCACCACCCCCACCCCCTTGGGCTTGAGAACATCGTCGATGGCGCCAGCGATGTCGGCGGTGAGTTTCTCCTGGATCTGCAGGCGCCGCGAATAGCCGTGGACGACGCGCGCCAGCTTGGAGATCCCCACCACCCGGTCGGTGGGCAGATAGCCGACGTGGGCGCGGCCCAGCACCGGCAGCATATGGTGCTCGCAGAAGCTGACCACCGGGATGTCGCGCAGGACCACCAGTTCGTCATAGCCGCCGACCTCCTCGAAGGTCCGTTTCATGTAGTCGAGGGGATTGGCGTCGTAGCCGGCGAACAGCTCCCGGTACGAGCGGGCGACGCGGGCCGGGGTCTCGACCAGACCTTCGCGATCCGGATCGTCGCCGGCCCATTGGATCAGAACGCGGACGGCGGCCTCTGCGTCGGCCTGGGTGACGGGCGCCAAGGTGGGGGAACGGGTCAATTCGAGACTCCTGTGGACAAGGCGGGGCGGCCGATGACTTGGCCGCCGCCGATCCCTAAAGAGGTCGGCTCCCCTGTCCCTATCAACGCGCGGAACACCTTTCCATGGCCGACGACGCCGCCTCCCTCCAGACCATCAACACCGCCGCCCAGGGCAAGCTGAAGAGTCTGATCGAGCGCATCGAGCGCCTCGAAGAGGACAAGGCCGCCGTCGCCAGCGATCTCAAGGAGGTCTACGCCGAGGCCAAGGGGGAGGGGTTCGACGTCAAGATCGTCCGTAAGGTGGTGCGCCTGCGCAAGCAGGACGCCGCCAAGCGGCAGGAGGAGGAGATCCTGGTCGATCTCTACATCCAGGCCATCGGCGGCCTGTGAACGGGGCGCCGCCGGCGGTCAGCCGGCTTCCTTGAACATTCCTTCGAGGCCCTGTTCGCGAACCTTGCGGTAGAGGGTCGAGCGGCCGATGCCGAGGCGCCGGGCGACCTCGCTCATGTGGCCGGCGTAGATTTCGATGGCCAGCTGGATCAGGTCGCGCTCGATGTCCTCCAGGGTCCGCAGATGTCCGCGCGCGTCCAGAACGCGCACCGGAGAGTCCGCCGGCGGCTCGATGGCGACCTGGGGATGTCCCTCGATGTCGGTTTGCGAGCCCGACTGACCGGGCGCGGCGGCGACGCCGCTGATGGCCGGAAAATCGTGGGGCTGGAGATAGGGCGAGTCGGCCAGCACGATCGCCCGATAGACCGCGTTCTCCAGCTGCCGGACGTTGCCCGGCCAGTCGAAGGCGGTGAGGAACGCCAGGGCCTCGGCGCTGGCCCCGACCACCCGTTTGCCTTCTTCCAGGTTGAAGCGCCGGACGAAGGCCTCGACCAGAGCCGGGATGTCGTCGCGGCGGTCGCGCAGGGCCGGCGCCTCGACCGGATAGACGTTGAGGCGGTAGTAGAGGTCCTCGCGGAACCGGCCGGCGGCGACGTCGGCGGCGAGATCGCGGTTGGTGGCCGAGAGGATGCGCAGATCGACCTTGGTCGGACGCTTCGAGCCGACCGGATCGATCTCGCCTTCCTGAAGGGCGCGCAGCAGCTTGACCTGCATGTCCAACGGAAGCTCGCCGACCTCGTCGAGGAACAGGGTGCCGCCGCTGGCCTCCTGGAACTTGCCGAGATGCTTTTCGTGGGCTCCGGTGAAGCTGCCCTTCTCGTGGCCGAAGAGGATGGACTCGACGAGATTGACCGGAATGGCGCCGCAGTTGACGGCCACGAACGGCCGGCCGGCGCGCTCCGAGCCGCCATGCACGGCGCGCGCGATCAGCTCCTTGCCGGCCCCGCTCTCGCCGGTGATCATCACCGGGATCGAGGCCTTGGCCGCCCGCTCGCCCAGGCGCTTGACCAGGCGCATGGCGGCCGAGGTTCCGATCAGGTCGTCGAAGGTGGTGCGCCCGGCGATCTGCTTCTTCATCCGATCGACCTCCACGCGCATGTCGCCCATGGAAAGGGCGTTGCGGATGGAGACGATGATCCGCTCGGGCGAGGCCGGCTTGACCACGAAATCGCAGGCCCCGGCCTGCATCGCCTTGACCACGGTGTCGATGCCGCCGGTGGCGGTGATCACGATCACCGGCTGGGAATAGCCGCGGGCGCGGATGTCGGCCAGCGCCTCCATGCCGGTGACGCCAGGCATGACCAGGTCGAGCAGGACGACGTCCACCGGCGCGCCGGAACCCAGGTGGCCCAGCGCCGCCTGGCCGCCGTCGGCCTGGACGACGGCGAAGCTCTCCCGCTCGAGCACCGCCTGGATCAGGCGGCGTTGGGTGGGATCGTCATCGACGACGAGGACATTCTTGGTCATTTGAAAGCGCCCAATTCCAGTGTGGCTCCCGTCTCATCGGACGAGGCTCGTTGCGTGCCGTCTTGATACAGTCGGCAGGTAAAGGCGGCCCTAAGCGGAGGTGAGCGCGGCGTTAACCATGGCCGCGCGGTTTGCGGCGGCGGCCCGCGCGCCTATACCCCGGCCATGGATCGTGACCCTGAGAGGGATCGGCTCGGCGGTCGCGTGGCCCGCTTCGCCAGGGTCGGCGCGGGCCTCTCCGGGGCGGCGGCGAGCTTCGGCGCCAATGCCCTGTTCGGCCCCGGCGACGCCGACGCCCGCAACGCGCGGGCGCTGAAGGAGGCTCTGGGCAAGCTCAAGGGTCCCCTGATGAAGGTGGCCCAGATGTTCGCCACCGTCCCCGACCTGCTGCCGCCGGAATTCGCCGAGCAACTGGCCGAACTCCAGACCAACGCCCCGGCCATGGGTCCGGGCTTCGTGCGCCGGCGGATGGCCGCCGAACTGGGTCCCGACTGGTCCGCGCGGTTCGCCGCCTTCGACCTCGTCCCCGCCGCGGCCGCCTCGCTGGGCCAGGTCCACCGCGCCCGCTCGCTCGACGGCCGCGACCTGGCGGTCAAGCTGCAGTATCCCGACATGCAGAGCGCGGTGGAGAGCGACCTCTCCCAGCTCCGCGCCATCCTGTCGGTGGGCCGGCGGATGTTCGGCGCCATCGACACCCGCCAGATCGCCATCGAGATTTCCGAGCGCATCCGCGAGGAGTTGGACTACGTCCACGAGGCGCGGGCAATGATCCTCTACCGCGGCTTCTTCGCGGGCCGCGACGACATCGCCATACCCGCCCCCGACCTCGCCCTGTCCACCGGCCGGCTTCTGACCATGGACTGGCTGGAGGGGCGCGGCCTCAAGGCCTTCGTCGGGGCCGACCAGACGACCCGCGACCGCATCGCCAAGGTCCTCTTCGAAGGATGGTGGACGCCGCTGATCAGGCTCGGGGTGATCCACGGCGACCCGCATCTGGGCAACTACAGCTTCGCCGGCGACGCCGACCGGCTCAATCTCCTCGACTTCGGCTGCATTCGGGTCTTCCCGCCGGCCTTCGTCGACGGGGTGGTAAAGCTCCACCGGGCGATGATCGCCGGCGACCGCCAGGGCGAGATCGAGGCCTATCGGGCCTGGGGCTTCGACGGGCTCTCGGACGATCTCATCGACGTACTCGGCATCTGGGCCCGGTTCATCTACGGACCCCTGCTCGATGACCGGGTGCGCACCGTCGCCGACGGAGTGAGCCCCGGGGCTTACGGCCGGCGCGAAGCCTTCCAGGTCAAGCAGGCCCTGGAGCGCAAGAGTCCGGTGACCATCCCCCGCGAGTTCGTGTTCATGGACCGCGCCGCCATTGGCCTGGGCGCCGCCTTCCTCCATCTGCGCGCCCAACAGAACTGGCGCCGCCTCTTCGAGGCCTCGCTGGAGGGGTTTTCCGAGGAGGCGCTGGCGCGGCGGCAGGCGGCGGTGCTGGGCGCGGTGGGATTGTAGGGGAAGTTCAGTGATTCGACCGGGTGTCGTTGAAGGGGATTGCGTGTCATATTCCTTGGCCGAGCACGATCCATCGAAGCACGTCATGACCGCCAGACTGGACCCTCTGGTCTCCGAATTCGAGACCGACGAGCAAGCCGAGAGCTACGACCAATGGTTCCGCGCCAAGGTGCTGGAAGCGATGATGAGCGCCAAGCCGCGCATTGCCCACGACGAGCCGATGGCGCGTGTGAGAGCGCAGGTCGCCGAAAAGAGAGCCGCCGGTGCTGGTCCTCCGGTGGAGTGACGAAGCAGTCGGCGATCTGACGGAAATCGTCGCCTATATCGAGGAGCGCGGCCCCGGCGCGGCGGATCGTTTGCACACCGACATCGTGGCGACGGCCGAGCAGTTTGCCGAGCGACCTTACCTCTATCGGCCCAGCCGCGTCGCCGGAACCCGGGAAGCGGTGGTCAGGCCCAACTACTTGATCGTCTATCAGGTCGGCGAGACGTTCGTGGATGTGCTGCGCGTCCTGCACACCGCCCGTCACTACCCGCAAGCCTGACCACGCGGCGGCGGACCCAAAGGCCTGTCTGGCGGCATCGCCGGAATCCGCAGTGGGCCGCCGCACCAGTCGAACCGAGCATGGCGGGTCGATGCCGAAGGTCGCCTCGAACCCCTCGCGACTGGCCAAGGTCACTTGCACGCCCGGGCGTCCCGCTGGCGCCGCGTGCAATCCAGCGCGAATCAGCGGTCGGCCAGGGCGGCGCCCAACGCGCCGGCAAGGTGTGGCCGGCGTTCGCTCCAGTCGAGGCTCGGGCGGCGCCAGGCCGCAGGCGGTCGCGCGCCGCGGCGAGATGTCCTGGGATGGCCCAACGCTACCGTTCGGAGCGAACCGCGGATCAGAGGATTTAACATGTCCAGCGGGTCGTGTTAAAAAGTCCCGATTTTCTGGACACGATTCGCTATCATGTTAAGGCCCACCTACGCCCTTCCGACCCTGCCGCCTCCGGGAGACCTTGAGACGCCAGCGGTGTTGCGGGAACTCGCGAGGGCGCACCGTCACCTGGGGGAACTCAAGGGGCGCGCCGCAAGCATCCCCAATCAGGCCATCCTGATCGACACCCTGGCGCTGCAGGAGGCGAAGGCCAGTTCCGAGATCGAAAACATCGTCACCACACAAGACGAATTGTTCCGGGCAAGCCTCTTTCCCGGCCCCAGCGGCTCGCCAGCAGCCAAGGAGGTGGCGAGCTATCGGGACGCCCTCAAGCGGGGTTTCGACAGCTTGAAGGAAACTCAGGGGCTGCTGACCAACAACGCCATCATCGAAATGTTTCGCGTCTTGAAGCGCACCACGGAGGGCTTCCGGGCGACGCCCGGAACGGCGCTGAAGAACCAAGCCACCGGCGCGATCGTCTATGTGCCGCCGCAAGACCGCGATGAGATCGTCGCCCACATGGCGGCGCTCGAACGCTTCACCAACGACGATGAAGCGAGCGATCTCGATCCCCTGATCAAGATGGCGCTGATCCATCATCAATTTGAAAGCATTCACCCCTTCGCCGACGGAAACGGGCGAATTGGCCGGATCATCAACGTCCTTTATCTGACGCGCGTCGGGCTGCTCGAAATCCCGATTCTCTATCTCAGCCGCTACATCACCACCCACAAGTCGGATTACTACCGTCTGCTCCAGGACGTTCGTGACGGCGGCGCCTGGGAGAGCTGGCTCATCTACATCCTGAAGGCCGTGTCGGCGACGTCCCGGCAGACGTTGGAAATGATCGAGGGCATGCGCTCTCTGATGATCGAATATAAACAGCGCCTTCGCGAGGACCCCTCGATCCGGTATTCGCAAGATCTTCTCAACAACCTCTTCCGACATCCCTACACCAGGATAGAATTCCTACAAAACGACCTCGGCGTGTCGCGTCAGACGGCGGCAAAGTACCTCGACCAATTGGCGGAAGCTGGATTTGTCGAAAAGCGTCAACACGGCCGAAACAACTACTACATCAATCAACCGTTGATGGCGCTTTTCCTGCGGGTCTCCGAAGGCGTCTGAGAGGCCTCGCAGCCGCCCGGCTCGGCGTCCCTCAGTCTCGCCACGCGTCAAGATGGCCATCGAAGAAGGCTTCGATCGCCGTCTCCCGCGCGCCGACATCCAGGCCCTGCCGGGCGAGCCAGCCGTCGTCGAACAGGGTGCTGCGATAGCGCTCGCCGGAGTCGCACAGCAGGGTGACGATGGAGCCGGCTTCGCCGCGACCGCGCATCGCCAGGATCACCTGGGCCGCCGCGCAGAAATTGGTTCCGGTGGATCCGCCGCACGAGCGACCGATGCGCCGCGAGAGCACCCGGGCGGCGGCGATGCTGTCGGCGTCCGGCACGCTGATCGCCTCGTCGATCAGGGTTGGAATGAACGACGGCACGCATCGTCCCCGGCCGACGCCCTCGATCAGGGAGGGTGGACCATCGACGCCGAGGAGCGCGCGATCGCGCCAATGACGATGGAAGACCGAAGGTTCAGGGTCGGCGAGACAGATCCGGGTGTCGAGCTGGCGGTAGCGGACATAGCGGCCGAGGGTCGCCGACGTCCCTCCGGTCCCGGCCCCGACCACGATCCAGGCGGGGATCGGATGCGGCTCGCGCGACATCTGCCGGAAGATCGATTCGGCGATGTTGTTGTTGCCGCGCCAGTCGGTGGCCCGCTCGGCGAAGGTAAACTGGTCCATGTAGTGTCCGCCGAGGTCGGCGGCGAGGCGGGCGCTCCGGGCGTAGATTTCGCCGGGATCGTCCACGACGTGGACCTCGCCGCCGTGGAAGGCGATCTGATCGACCTTCTCGGCGGTGGTCGATCTGGGCGTCACGGCCACGAAGCGCAGGCCGAGCATCCTGGCGAAATAGGCCTCGGACACCGCCGTCGAGCCGCTGGAGGCCTCGACGATGACGCTCGCCGGTCCGATCTGGCCGTTGCACAGCCCATAGAGAAACAGCGATCGGGCCAGGCGGTGTTTCAGGCTTCCCGACGGATGGGTCGATTCGTCCTTGAGGTAGAGGCGAATGTCGGGTGAGCCGGCCAGATCGACCCGCAGCAGATGGGTGTCGGCCGAACGGTTGAAGTCGGTCTCGATCACGCCGACGGCGTGATTGACCCAATCGCGTTCGCAAAGGGCGCCGAGGACATTCATGTTCCTTGTCTCCGCCTCGACGCCGTCGCCCCCGCCAAGCGCAGCGATTCGGCGATGTCGGCGATGGAGCGGAACAGAACCATGGGATCGTCCCCGCCGGCGATGAAACCACGACGGCGCCAGAAGGCTGAGGCCTCGGCGTCGATGGCGTTGACGACCACCGCGCGACCGCCGATCAGGCGTGCGCCGAGGACGCAACGACGCAGAGCGTGACCCAGCAAGGCAGCGCCGATCCCGCGGACGGCCCAGTTCCTGTCGGTGGCGAGCTGCCCGAGCAGAAGGCATGGAACGGGGTTGGGCGGCTGGCCGCCTCTCACGGCGCGCGGCGCGGACGCCGGGACCACGGCGGTTGGCGCGAGGCCGTAGTAGCCAACGACACGTCCCGCTTCGTGGACGACCATCCCCACCGTGAAGCCCTTGGCCTGATTGGCAAGCGCCCGAGTCTTCAGCCACGCGTCGAGGGCGGCCTTGCCGCAGGAGAAAGCTTCGACGTCGTGCTCGGCGGTGATCGGCTCGGGAGGCGAGACGTCCATCATCGCTCGGGAATCGCGTCCTCCCAGGGCGCGGCGCGGTCGAAGAGTTCGATCATCGCCGGTACGGCCGCGGCCGGGGCGGCCACGATTTCCAGAAAGGCGGCAAATCCCGCCTCGCTCATACGCACCACCGTATTTTCCATCAGCACCGCCTCGGCGGCGCGAACCGCGGCGTCCCGCATGAAATCGGTTCTCGAACGCCCTCTGAGACCGGCCGCCCGGTCGATGACGGCGATATCCGCCTCCGGCAGGCGCATGGAAAGCGGCTGCTGCTTGCGAGCTGGGACGAGGGTCATCCGCTGTGATCCCGTTGACGACGTCCGGAGACATGTAGCGCATAAAGCGCTACACGACAAGCAATGAGCCGGTGGAAGCCGGCCAGAGAAAAGTGAACCCGAACACTTCGGCGATCCCCCTCCGCCCTGCATCGGTGACCTCCACCGCCCGCGTGTCGGGGAGGCGGCGCACCCAGTGCAGTTCGAAGCAGCGGTCGGCCAGCGCCGCGCCCAGGGCGCCGGCGAGGTGCGGCCGGCGTTCGCTCCAGTCGAGGCAGGGGCGGCACCAGGCGCGACGGCGGTTGCGCGCGCTGGCGAGGTCGATGCCGAAATCCTCAAGGAAGCGCGCCCCCGCCGTCGTCACCTGGCCGCCGTCTTCGCAAAGGACGACGCGCCGGCGGACGACGAGGGCCTCGGCGAGGCCGACGGCGAGACGGCCGGCGAGATGGTCGTAGCAGGTGCGGGCCTCGCGCAGGGCCTCGCCGCCCCGCCACTTCGGCCCGGCCGCCGGCGCGTCGGCGGCGGCGACGACCATGATGCTTTCGAGCATCTCGGCGACCGCCGCCGAGGCCAGACGGAAGTAGCGGTGGCGACCCTGCTTCTCGCGCGCCAACAGGCGGGCCTCGGTGAGCTGGGCGAGGTGGGCGCTGGTGGTCTGGGGCGAGACGCCGGCGGCCCAGGCGAGTTCGCCGGCGGTGAGCGCCCGTCCGTCCAGCAGACTGGCGAGGATGTTGGCGCGGGCCGGATTGCCGATCAGCGCGCCGATGGTGGCGACCGAGGGACCCTGGAGCATGGAGTGGTTCTACCGCAGTCGGGCGCGACGGGCACGCGGAAATGGTTCGGGCATTTCCGAAGTGTTCGGGGGCGACGGCGCCGGCGGGCGCGGGCAGGATCGCGCGCATGCCGATCACCGTCTTCATCCGCTACCAGATCGATCCGTTCCAGCGCGAGGCGTTCGAGGCCTATGCGCGGCGGTGGCTGACCCTGATTCCCCGGTGCGGCGGCGATCTCGTCGGCTACTGGTCGCCGCACGAGGGGACCAACAACATCGCCTTCGGGCTGATCTCGTTCGAGAGCCTGGCGGCCTACGAGGCCTATCGCGTCCGGCTGGCGGGCGATCCTGACTCCCAGGAGAACTTCCGGTTCGCGCGCGACGAACGGTTCATGGTGGCCGAGGAACGGACGTTTCTGAAGCGGGTGGAATAGCCTGTCGCGGGCGCCGCCCAAGTCACGCCGGCGGCCAGATCTCCGGGAGCTGAACGGCCAGCCACTTGGCCAGCGCGGCATTGACCTGCGTCGGCTTCTCCTGAGCCATCCAATGGCCCGATTGCGCGGTCGCCTCGGTGAGATTGAGGCAATTGGCCCGCATGGGGTCGGCCAGTCGCGAATCGATGGTCTCGCAGACCCAGTCATGGGCCGCATGCAGAAACAGGGTCGGCATGGTCAGGCGCCAGTTGGCCTCGGCTCGCCGGGCGAAGGCGAGGTTGGCCTCGGCGTTCATGTACCAGCTATCCGGGCCGAAAAAGCCGTTGCGTTCCAGGGCGGCGGCGTAGCGGTTTTCGTCTTCCTCGGTCAGCACGGCGCCGTCGCGCGGCAGATCGGGCGCCGGCAGCGCGGGGCCGAACCAACCCCCGTTGGCGCGGACGAAGGCGGTGATCGCCGGCTGGCCCCTGCCGGCCGCGTCGCCCGCTCGAAACAGCGCCTTGACCGTGGCGCGGACATTGCCTCCGAGGCCCGCTTCGGCGGCGGCGAAATTCTCCTGGTAGAATAGCTGATAGTCCCACTGCGCCGCCGGGACCGGGCCTCTGGATAAACCGAGCGGTCGGCCAGGGGAATGATCGTCTCCGGCGCGAAGCCTTCGGGGATATAGGGAACGCAGAGGTTCGCCACGCCGTGGCATCGGCTCGGATGGTGTTGCGCGATCGCCCAGACCACCGGCGCGCCCCAATCGTGCCCCACCCAGACCGCCTTCTCCACGCCCAGGGCGTCGATGAGTTCGATCATGTCGGCGACGATCTCTTCCTGGGCGTAGTCCTCGTGGCGCGGATAGACGCCGGATCGGCCGTAGCCCCGCATGTCCGGCGCGACGGCGCGGAACCCCAGGCCGGCGAACACCGGCAGTTGGTGGCGCCAGGAGATCGCCAGCTCCGGCCAGCCGTGCACGAAGATGATCGGCGTCGCTCCCCGCGCTCCGCACGAAAGATAGAAGGTCGTGTGACGAGCGCTCTTGGCGAGGTGCTCGAGCACGGGGTCGGTCAACGGGGCGGCTCCTTGGTCTTCGGTGCGGTGATCGGTCGAGACTACGCGCCAGCTCTCTCGCCTTGGTGGACGAATTTCATGACCCTCTCGACGATGTCCGGACGCATGAGCACATCTGGCGGAAGGGTCAGCTGGCCGACCCGGAACATGAGGCTGTGCACTTCGGCATCCTCTTCGATGAGTTGGCGCAGGCCGCGCGTGAACGCCAGGCGCGTGTCGATATTGGCCGGTCGGTCGCCCTTGGTTCCAGCATAGCTGTATTCGACGTTTTCGAGACCTTGCCATACGGACTGGGTGAAGCCCTGCACCCGCTCGAAATAGGGCCGCCAAACGTCCTTCAACCCCTCGCCGGCGACGCTGGAGGCAAGAGTGTCCTTGAGGCCCATGGCGTGCGCCGACGCCAGAGTCATGCCCTGGCCGAAGAGCGGATTGACGTGGGCGAGGGCATCGCCGAGGGACAGGATGCCTTGGGGATGCCGGTCGAGCTTCTCGTAGCGCCGCCAGCGCGAGATCGGGGCCTTGTAGACCCTGATCGGCGTGGTGCGTTCGCCCTGGCTGATCCAGTCATGGATGTCGGGCGCGCAGAGGCCCTTGGCGAACGCCAGGAACGCTTCCGGATGTCCGCTCGGCTGCTGATCGAAGCGCCCGTTCAGACTCACGAACCAGGAGTCGTTCTCGACGGAGAAGGCGAAGCCACCCCGGGTGTCCGGGTCCGCGCCGTGGATGGAAAGACAATCGACGCTGCTGTGCCAGCCCTCCGGCTTCCTGAAGATCGCCGAGGCATAGCCCGTGCCGATCTCCAGCTTGGTCTCCTCCACCGGGCCAAAGCCGCCGGCTTCCAGCCACGACACGGACTGACCGCCGCGCCCGCTGGCGTCGATGGCGAAGTCAGCGGCGATCGTTTCCCTTGCATCGTCGCCGTCCACGACCACGCCGGTCAGCCGATCACCGGCGAACGCCCAGCCTTCGACCCGGGTGTCCTGGCGAATTCTCACCCGCGGATTGCGCGTCAGGAAGTCGCGGACGGTCGTCTCGAGCAGCGGACGCGACATGATCAGAAGGGGAAGCTTAAGGTCCCGCCGGGGCTGCCATCCGGCGGCGTCGTGAATGCAGAACTCGAGGCCGGCGCGCGAGCAGACCACGCCGCGATCAATCAGTTCGGACGTGAAGCCGGGAAACAACGACTCGAGATTGCGCCGGCCTTGGGACAGAAGCGCATGCACATGCGCGCCCTGCGGAACGCCATCCGTGCTTCCGGCGCCGCCGGCAGGGTGTCCTTTTCCAGCACCAGCACGTCGTCGAAATGGCGCGACAGCACCTGCGCCGCCATCATGCCGCCCACGCCCGCGCCGACGACGACGGCGCGCGCGCCCAACGAAATGCGGCCGTTCGCACCGTCGGTCATGGCATACCTCCCTCGCGAACCGGATACTACACCTCGGCCGGGTGTGATCCAGTCGTCACCGAATGGCCGGAATCTCGCACATCCAACAGTCCTCGCCGATCGGCATGCCGGGCGGCGTCTTGAGAGTCTGGGCGGCGTCCCGCTCGGCGAGCAGCTTCACGCCGTCTCTGGCCGGATCGAGGATCAGGTCGGCGAAATATCTCGCCTGGGCGAGGTCGGCGGGATCGGCCGGGCGGGCGGCGCGCAGGCGC